>PLEA01000607.1 GCA_003136335.1 Acidobacteriaceae bacterium
CAAGGCCGCGATCTGGGCGCGGTCGCCAAGGACACGATGAAAGTCCTGCAGCCTTTCATGAACCACCTGCCGCGCGGCACCCAGATCGTCGTACGCGGGCAAGTGGAAACCATGCAGTCCTCCTTTGTCGGCTTGGGGGTCGGACTGATGGGAGCGATCCTGCTGGTCTATTTCCTGATCGTNNATGACCGCACTGGCTATGATTATCGGCATGTTTCCCATGTCGTTGGGCTTGGGTGAGGGCGGTGAGCAGAACGCCCCGCTGGGCAGGGCGGTAATCGGCGGCTTGCTGTTCGCGACTCTGGCAACATTATTCTTCGTGCCCTGCGTCTTCGCCATGGTTCACAGCCGTCGAGAAGCGCGGGCGAGAGAAGTTCAGCAATCCTAAATAGAGTAGAGACGTGTTAAGGAAGTCGAGCCAGCAATCATGCAGAAGGAACCGGAAACGAGTCAGTCAACCGAGGAATCGCACCCCGCTCCTCCGCAGGTGACGCCACCGCCGGAACTTCCGGCAGCGCCCCCGCGCAAGGCCGTGATCATCGTCATGCTGGTGGTGGTGGTGCTCGCGCTGAGCGGCGCCGCCAGCATGTTCAGCCGCATTCGTGCTGGACATGCCCTGGCCAAGGAAACGGAAATCGATTCCGTCCCCACCGTCTCCATAGTTCATCCCACGGCGGAAAAGCCCGACGAAGAACTGGTGCTGCCGGGTTCGTTGCAGGCCTATGAGGAGTCTCCCATCTACGCCCGCACCAGCGGATACTTGCTGCGTTGGTATAAGGACATTGGCAGCCACGTGAACAAGGGCGAACTGCTGGCGGCGATTGATACTCCGGAAGTCGATCAGGAATTGTCGCAGGCCCGCGCCAGCCGCGAGCAAATGGTGGCCCAACGGGATCTGGCGAAAATTTCTGCCGATCGCTGGCAGAATCTCCGTAAGTCGGATTCCGTTTCCCAGCAGGAAGCCGACACTCAGTCAAGCGCCTACCAGCAGGCCCAAGCCACGCTGGCCGGGGCCGACGCCAATTTCCGTCGCCTCGAGCAATTGGAATCTTTTAAGCATGTCTACGCACCCTTCTCAGGCGTGTTGGTCAAGCGCAATGTTGATCCGGGCGCGCTCATCAACGCCGGATCTGGAGGCGTGGAGCTGTTCATTCTTGCCAAAATTGACCCGTTGCGCGTATTCACCAATGTGCCCCAGGCCTATTCACCCGCCATTAAGAATGGAATGCCGGCGTATGTCACGCTGCAGGAGATTCCCGGGCAGAAATTCAAAGGAACGGTAGCGCGCACCGCCGACGCAATTGATCCGGTCACGCGCACCTTGCTCACGGAAGTGGATGTCCCCAACAAAGATGGCCACTTGTTGCGAGGCTCTTTCGGCGAAGTGCATTTCTCCCCCAAAATCGACACCGCAAAAGTTACCGTGCCGGTGAATGCCATGCTGTTTCGTCAGGAGGGCGCCCAACTGGCCGTCGTGGGCGCAGACAACAAAGTGCAATTGCGACCCATCACGATTGGCCGCGACTATGGCACGACGCTGGAAATTCTGGGCGGCGTGAACCTCGAGGACCGCATCATTATTAATCCCGCCGAGTCCCTGGAGGATGGCCAGAAGGTAAATGTTGCCCCGGACAGCCCAGAAGGTAAGCATTCATGAAATGGCTGGTAGCAGCGGCGCTCGCGGCCAGCGTGTGCCTGGCGGGATGCGCCGTGGGGCCCAAATACCAACGTCCGCCCGTCCAGGCTCCTCCCGCATGGAAAACGGAAGGCCCTTGGCGCGAGGCCACACCGAAGGATGCGATTCCCAAGGGCGCGTGGTGGCAGATTTTCCACGACGAAGAGCTCAGCGGCTACGAACAGCAATTACTGGCAGCCAACCAGTCGCTCGCAGCCGCCCGAAATCGTCTGGATCAGGCTCGTTCGCTGGCGCGGGTGGCTTCTGCCGGGCTGTTTCCCACACTGAGCGCAGATCCCAACGCGTCCCGCAATCGCTACTCCGCGGATCGTCCTGAACTCACAACTCCAACCCCGGCGATCACGCAAGGTTTGTATGAGATTCCCTTCGCTCTGAACTACGAAGTTGATCTCTTCGGGAGAGTTCGGAAAAATCTAGAAGCTTCCAATGCTAACCTGCAAGGCACGGCGGCCGATCTGCAAAACGTTCAACTGGTCCTGACCGCCGAACTGGCTGCCGACTACTTCAATTTGCGCGAACTCGACGCCGAAAGTCAGGTAGTGCAGGAGTCAGTGAAGATTCAGCAGCAAGGCATGGCCCTGGTAAATCATCGTCACGAAGGCGGAATTGCCTCAGGACTGGATGTTGCGCAACAGCAGACGCTGCTTGATTCCACAGTCACGCAACTCTATCTCCTGCAGCAGCAGCGCGCGCAATTTGAACATGCCATCGCGGCACTGACGGGAACCCCGGCGTCGTCATTTAACGTTCCGGTCGCACCGTTGCACGCCGTTCCCCCGCCAGTTCCTCTAGGAATGCCGTCAGACCTGGTGGAGCGCCGGCCCGATATAGCCACCGCTGAACGGGCCATGGCCAACGAGAATGCACTGGTGGGAGTTGCCCGGACCGCGTTCTATCCGCAATTCACCATTTCTGGCAGCGGCGGCTTCGAGAGCATTACCCTGGGCTCCTTGATTAGCACACCCAACATATTCTGGTCGCTGGGCGGCGACCTGTTGCAACCCATCTTTAATGGCGGCCGCAATCGCGCCAATCTCGCCGCCACCCAAGCCGCGTATCAGGAATCCGTCGCCAACTACCGCCAGTCTGCGCTCACCGCGTTCCAGCAAGTCGAAGATAGTTTGTCAGGGCTGGATTCGTTGTCGCGCGCCGCCCAGACCCAGAATGCGGCGGTCGCGGACGCGCGCCGGGCGCTCGACATCGCCAATGATCGCTATGTTGGCGGATTAACTACATTCCTCGACGTCATCACCGCGCAATCCGTGCTGCTGACCAACGAGCGCCTCTCGACCCAATTGCTCGGCCAGCAAATGGTCGCCTCGGTCTTGCTGGTCAAAGCCTTGGGCGGAGGCTGGGACTCGTCCGCGATTCAGAACGAGCGGGTCCATCCTACGGCGATCCAGGCCATTCAACCTTAGCCCGCAAGATCACCGCGGATCGGCCTCCGCACTGGGGCCCGCAGCGGCAGAAGGCTGGCCCCTGGCACTGGTTAAGTTGAAGGCAGTGTTCACCAAGCCAACATGAGAGAAAGCCTGCGGAAAATTACCTAACTGACGTTTTCCGACTGGATCATATTCTTCGGACAGCAGACCAACATCGTTCCGGATTTCTAACAAGTGTTCGAACATCCGAACGGCTTCGGCATGGCGCCCCTGCAACTCGTAATTGTCCGCCAACCAGAATGAACAGGCCAGAAACGTTCCTTCCCCATGGGGCAGACCGTCGACCGCTGGATCTTGCGAGTACCTTCCGACAAAACCATTCCGCATGAGATGGGTTTCGATGGCTTTGACCGTGCCCCTTACGCGCGGATCATTCGCTTCAAGAAAGCCGACCAGCGGCATCATCAGGATGCTGGCGTCGAGGTGTTTGGATCCGTAATACTGCACGAACGAGTTCATGCCTGCATCAAAACCCTCCCGGCAAACCTGCTCATGGATGGCATCGCGAAGTTTTTTCCATCGAGCCATATCGATCGTAAACCGGCCCTTTTCTGCCGACCTTGTCAACCGGTCGACGGCTACCCAGGCCATCATTTTAGAGTGGACAAAATGCCGGCGCGGCCCGCGCACCTCCCAAATACCTTCATCGGGCCGCTTCCATCCCGTCTCCAGAAATTCCAGCATCGCCCGGGCTATTTCGTTGCGCGAGTGTTTCGCCGGTCCGAGTCCTGCTTCGCGCGCCTGAAAAAGTGTATTGGCCACCTCGCCAAAAATATCCAGTTGATATTGCGTGTAAGCGGCATTGCCGGTTCGAACCGGGACCGATTTTTCATATCCTTGCAACCACGGCAACTCCAGTTCCGTCAGCCTGCGTTCGCCGCGTAGCCCATAAAGAATGTTCAGTTCCGAAGGGCTCCCAGCCACGGCTCGCAGAAGCCACTCTCGCCAGTCTCGCGCTTCATCTAGATATCCCGCATGCAGCAAAGCTTGCAGCGTCAGTGTTGCATCTCGCACCCAGCAAAAACGATAGTCCCAGTTGCGCACTCCGCCAATCAGTTCGGGCAGAGAAGTTGTTGGCGCCGCTACGATCCCGCCGGTGGGCCGAAAGGTCAGGCCTTTTAGTGTGATCAGCGAGCGCCGCACCGCATCACGCCACTTCCCCTGATAAGTACAGCGATCCGACCATTCTCGCCACCATTTCTCCGTCTTCTGAATTGCCGTGTCGACAATTACCGCCGCAGGTTCCTCCAGATTTGAGGGATACCAGGTCAGATCGAACGAGACCTGTTGCCCTTCCGCCACGGTAAACTCTGCATCCGTCTTCATGTTTTCACCGTGAAGAGGGATATCCGAGCGCAGCCTGATCATGTCTGGACCAGCAATGGCGGAAATTCCACTGTCGGTCTTCCGAACCCAGGGAATCACCGAACCGTAGTCGAATCGAATCACCAACTCCAGCTTCATCCGAATCTGCCCTCTGGCGCCCACCACAACCCGCAGAAGTTCAGGCATTTCTTCGCGAAGGAGCATGCAGTCGATCAGCGTGGCCGATCCGCTTTCGGTCTCAAACTCAGTCTCTAAAATAAGAGAGCCGTCCCGATACCGCCGGCGAATGGCCCGGATCGGTTCCACCGGCGTAATGGACCAATGTCCGTTGTCAGGAGTTCCGAGTAGGGCCGCAAAACAAGCAGGCGAATCGAAGTCCGGAAGGCAAAGCCAGTCAATCGAACCTTGTTTTGAAACGAGCGCAGCAGTGTGGCAGTCGCCAATCATGGCGTAATCTTCGATGGGAATAGACAGGACTTACACTCCGCAAATCGAATTTGAGTTCCCTCGAGCTTGTCTTGGAAGCGTCAACCCGCGTACAGGGCTACACCCTCCCGCGACGATCGCGCGACAAACACTTGACCCACATTTTCTCACAGAAGTTTATACGCCCTGAAAGCAGGTTGGGCGGGGGCTCTAGCATTACGGCGCAGCGTTCGAGCTTTCATGCCGAATTAACAAAGCCAGCCGCGGAAACAGGAAGTGTCCGCCGGCATCGTCAATCACATTGACCTGGCAGGTATAGAAGCCGGGCTTGAGCGAGGTAAGCGGAACGTCTAATTGGAAGACCGCAGCTTTGCGCTCACGCGCATTCAACTCCGTCAACTCGACCAGCGAGCTCTCGTAGGTTTTGGCTTTGCCTTGGAAGAACGCGACGTTAGACAACAGGCGGATGCCAGGCTTGTTCTCTGCCCCTCCTCTTGCAGATTCGGTGACCGCCGGCCGCGCCGGATCATAGACCTCATAGTAAAGAAACAGGTGCTGCGTGGCCGAGAAGACATGCGTGATATTAGGAATGATTTCATTCCCGTCGCGCATCAGCGGATTCAGGTTTGCACCCTTCTTGACCGTTTGAATCTGGCTGGCCATGACCACCGAGCTCATCTTCAGCGGCTGCGTCTTCAAGTCCGGCACGTCGATGTCGGTTTCGAACGATCCCATGCGGCCGGTCTGATTCTCGCGTACCACAAATTTCAGGTGATACTTCCCGCTCAACAGGCTCATCCCGGTGTCGTACTGCACATTCTTCTTTTGCACCTCGGCCGATGTGCTCACAGCGAGTTTCACCGTGTCGCGAATTCGGTTCAGCGGATGGTGTTGGCTGTCGAGCACCATCCCAATCACATCGAGCGTTGCCTTGTCGCGGTCGCTGCTGCGCACGAATGGAATCTGCGATCCCGGCACCACCAGCGACATGGGCACGAAAAACTTGTTACCTTCCAGGCGGAAATAGGCCACGCCCAGATACAGCGGCAAATCCGTGGCCGGCATCTCGGAGGCAAGTTCCTCTTCCAGTTGCCGCTCTTTGTCGTCCTTCGTGGAGTGCTGATAATCCGCGGGCGCATAATAGCCGCGGCGGTAGTCGATCTTCACTCCCGGAACATTGCTCTTTACGACGATCCGCCGGTACCGCCCGTCGCGCGCGGAGTTCGTGCTGTGGTAGCCCAGCAGGTAGTAAGTCGAGGTATCCTGCTGCACTCCCTTAAAAATCTTGCTGAAGTCGTTGGAATCGAGGAAGGCGCGCCCCCCGGTATCGCTGGCCAGCGTGACCAGCGTTTCCTGCGTCGTGAAATTGGAATTCAACGCATTGATGGTCGACTGTCCGGAATACGCCGAAACCCCGCGCAGGCTGGCGTTCTGCGCTTCCCCGCCCGCGACCAGCGCCTGCAGGCCGCGCATATCCATGGTATAAATCGCAAGATTAGAACGCACTGCGGCATTCACGGCGGCTCGCAGTTCCGATTGATTCTCAATGCCCGTGCGGTCCATGCCGCTGGAAAAATAAATCAGCGATTTCTTCTGCTGCACGTGCGACAGCTTTTCCGCCACCGATCGCAACGCCTCCAGACGCCGGTCGGTGTTGAAGATGTTGTACTCCGTATCGTCGGCGGTGAAGGACTGGCCGGTGTCGGGCGTCCCCTCGGTCGTGCCCGTTGTGCCTTCTTCGAAACCCTGCCCGCTGCCCGAACTGAATTGCGCCAACTGTTTTTTCAGCAAGGCGCGATCGGCGGTGAAGTCCTGATTCACCAGCAGCGAACTTCCCAGCGAAACAATCGACACCAGGTCCGCCGGCGCCATTTGTGTGTCGACATAGTGTTCGGCAGACGTAACCGCGTGGTCGATTTCGTCGGGCTCCATGGCCGAGAGGTCAAAGAACAAAACAATCAGACGCCGATCTTTGAACTGAGCCGCTGTATTTGCCGCGGAAGCGGTCGGATTCGCTGACTCCGGCACTGGCTCCGCCAGCGGCTTCGCCTGGGCGAGATCTGCCGCTGGGACTGCATCCACATTCTCCACATCAAAAGAAACGACCTTCTGCGGCCGGTTGTCCTCAAGAATCGTAAAGTTTTCCGGTTTGAGCCCCTGCACAAAGTTTCCACTCTTGTCGCGCACGGTCACGTTGACCAGCACCAACTCAGATCCGGTGTGAAACACGTAGTCCGATGGCTGCTGCGAGGGCGATGCCGCGCATAGAAGCACGAACGTCACGAACACCGCCACGGCTTTATCGACGAATCTAGTCGGAGTGAAAATCATAACGATTCTTTTCGAGGGCATCCCTCTCACAGCGTTCTTCTAAAAACGAAATCGTGCCGTAAGTGTGAACTGCCGCATGCCACCAACTGCGGCAACCCGGCCAAACGTAGGCGAATTCAAGTTTGTATCAATCGACGAGTAATTCGGGATATTGAAAATGTTGGTGGCCTGAGCGCGGAACTCCAGCACGCGCGCCTCCTTGAACGAAAAGATCTTCGTGAACGCCATATCAAACACTTTCGAGCCCGGACCGATGATGCTATTGCGGCGCGCATTGCCGTATTGTCCGGTCGGCGGCGCAACGAATGCAGCTTTATTGAACCACTCCCCGATCGAAGGATTCGCCAGGCTCACCGGTTGCCCGGGAACCACGTCCGGCCGCAACGTGCCGTTGCTTCCGCGATTCACGTCAGCAATGTTCCCCAGCAGTCGCGGCGTGAACGGCAGACCCGAAGCGATCGTCCAGTCGCCGCTCCATTGCCAGTTGCCGAAAATCGCGCGCAACGGCGCATTTCCGGTGAGCCAGCGTTTGTCGTTTCCAAAGGGGAGTTCCCACAAATAATCCGCGGTGAACTTGTGCGTCTGGTTGAAACTGGAAAGCCCGCGTTCGGCGGATAGATCGAGAGGATTCTGTGCAATGTTGGCCGCGCCCCCGCCCGACGACCCACCACCTCCGCCTGCGCCCGTGCCGCCCGCGCCTAAGCCAGGCGTATTCGAGCCCGAGGTCGCTCCCCCACCGATTGAAGATGCATCGTCGAGCGACTTGGAGAACGTGTAGATGCCGCCAAGCGAGAATCCTGACGACAACCTCTTGCGCAGTCGCACCGATGCCGCGTTGGCCTCCGAATCTGCCACTGAGTTTTCGTAAGTGAAGGCGTCCACGCTGGGAATGAGGATCCCAGTCGCGGTTCGATTCGGTGCTTCCAGAATGTCCAGATCTGTTCCCTTGGTTCCCGTGTAGTCCAGATTCAGCAGCACGGTGGGACGAATCTGCTGTTGAATATCCAGATTGCGAATCTGCACATAACCCAGCCGGTAATTCGGATTCACCGCATAATCGTTGGTGATGCCCGTAACTGCCGGGAATCCGTTTTGCAGCGTCAGATCACCCGGGGTGTTCTGAATGTTGGTCGCCGTGGTCGAGAACGGCGGCTGAAAC
The DNA here is from genome assembly GCA_003136335.1 of Acidobacteriaceae bacterium. The sequence continues at coordinate 8,381 of PLEA01000607.1, forward strand.
GCAAGTTGCTGCGCCATGCTCTGATAAGCACCCGTGTTGTAGTTGATGCCGTACCCGCCGCGCACTACAGTTTTAGAAAACGGCTTCCAGGCAAAGCCGATGCGCGGCGCGAAGTTATTGCGATCGGGTCGCACCAGGCTGGCCGGCACCGCTCCGCTGTAGGGCCCCGCTTCCCCCGGCTGAATCGGCGTCACTTCCAGCGGCGGCGTTTGAGTCAGCACTCCCGGAGAAAGGTCGAGGTTCGCAATGCGATTGTTAATTTCCGTTAGGGGCGAGACGTATTCGTAGCGCACCCCGAGATTGAGCGTCAGATTCCCACGCACCTTCCACTCATCCTGCGCAAACAAATCCCAGAAGTTTCCGCGGAAGTGATTGTTCTGTCCAAACTGCTCGGAGGTTTGCTGCGGCAGGCCGAGCAGAAAATCAGCAAAGTCATATCCCGTACCGGCTATGGGATTTCCGCCGCTGTCCAGTTGTGAGGTATTGAGGCCCGTAAACACAAATGACCCGCGCGGATTGCTATCCGTCTCCGTATTCACCTGCACGCGCCGGAAATCTCCACCCCAGCGCCACGTATGCTTACCATGATTCCAGATCACATTGTCCGAGAAAGTGTAAGTCTGGTTTCGCGACAGCTGCGGTGTCGTGTCCTGAAGGCCAGCGAAGTCTGTAAAAGATAGACTCGGCAATCCCCAGTCGAACGGATTCTGCGAAACCCCCGTTATTCCCAGCGCCCCCGTAATGTCGTTGCTGAAAGCGTACAGATTCTGTGTGCGCGTCCGGCTGCGGTTAAAGTCTGCGCGAACAATGTTAGTCAGTTTTCCAATGCTGCGCGTGTACGATACCGGAACGTCAAAACTCCGTACATTGGTATTCCCCCCAACGCTGGGAAAGGGATTGGTCAGGTTGGCGCTCGATCCGTGGTAGTGGAAGCCAATCGACAAATTGTTGCGCGGAGCGCCGCGTCCGCCGCCCCGGCGTCCACGCACCGGCGCTGCCCCGAAGGTGTGATTCAAACGTACGTTCAAATCGTCACTGTCACTGTTTGCGGAAGTCACGTAGTGGAAGTTTTGAAAGCTGCCCGGCAAGTTCGGTAACGGAACGTATTGCAACAATCCTTCCGCCGCCGGGTTGATCAACAGAATTTTGTTGTGAGCCGCGTTTGTCTGTGGACCAAAAAGCTGTACGGGTTGCCCCGCTTCTAGGCCTGAAGTGTATGTGGTCTGGGAAAAGTCACCGTTCCGCTCGGCCTGCGTCGGCACGGTCGAAAACTGATCGAAAGGATTTTCCGCGCGCCTGCCGTTGTAGTTGACGAAATAAAACGTCTTGCTCCCGCCTTTGTAAATATGGGGAATGTTCAGCGGCCCGCCCACGGTTCCGCCGAAGCTGTTCTGTACATACCCCGGTTTTTCCGTTGGCTGGCCAGTCAGCGAATACGGCGACGCATTCAACGCGGAATCGCCGACGCCGTAATACAACGATCCGTGCGGCTGGTTGATGTCAAAACCCCGCCGGCCAAACCCACCACCACCGAACCCTCCGCCTCCAAAACCGCCTCCTTGACCGCCAAATCCGCCGCCACCTCCGAACCCTCCGCCTTGTTGGCGAGCGTCGTTGAAGCGCTGCTGCATTTCGTCCGCGCTCATCGTATTAAACGAGTTGGAAGTGTTTCCGGAAACCGCCACGGATTCCGTCGCACTGTCCGGTGCAATCCCCGGAACGGGCATACCGGAAGGCGCGATCTCACTCATGGAACTGTTGGCCGTATCCTGACCCGTTGCACTCTGCAATACAGAAAGACTCTGGAAACCACGACCACCTGCGTTCGCCTGCCGCTGTTCGTTGCGAGTCTCGCGCACGCGCGATAGCAGCATCAGTTCAAAATTCGCCTGCACGTCCGCATGCGCCGCATCTAACGCGACTTCCTGCGTGCCGGCGGCAAATGCCGACATCTGCACCCGCACGGTATAGTGCCCGTCCGTTGGAATCCGCAGCGAGTAACTGCCATCTACATCCGTCGAAGTGCTGACCTGTTCCTTCGTCGCCGCATTCGCGGCAAAAACTCCAGCTCCTGGAATCGGCATATTCCCCGACTTCACCAACCCGTGAATCGTTCTCCCTGTCGCTTGCGTGGCAACTGGCGCAGTCGCCTGCCCCGGCAACACATGCGCAGAAAACACAACAACATAAAACGCGAACAGAAGCCGAAACACAAGCTTAGGACGCAGCCTGCCTTTGACCAGTGGAGTTCGAAGACTGGAGATCCTCATAGCTTCGTGCGTTCGTTTAACGCCATCTCGCTTGGATCATACCGCCGCTCCCGGCCCTGAACTGTAAAAGTTTGTGACATCTTCTGTAATTCCCCAATTGAAGCCAGCTTCGTAAAGTTATGCAAAGATTGTCCGAATTCTGGTTTGTGCCGCAACTTCGGAGCGATAATTTCGTTCATACCAGTAGACAGATCGTTTTGAAAAGGAGATCTCTATGCTTAAGCATTCCCTGCTCGTACTTGTCGCAGTGGGCGCCGTCTCGGTCGCCGTGCCTTTCGCGGCGGCGCAAGATAGCCCGCCCGCTGATCAACAATCTCAGCACTCACAGGAACACGGCGGATGGCACCGCGGCCAACAAGATCCCGCCCAGCGCACCCAGGAACTGACCAAACAGCTCAAGCTCACGTCCGATCAGCAAACCAAAGTGCTGGATGCCCTCCAGTCGGCACACACCCAGATGGAGAGCCTGCGCCAGGACACCTCTCTTTCCCAGCAGGATCGCCGCGCGAAAATGATGGATATCCACAAGAACACCGACTCGCAGATTCGCGGGCTCCTCGACTCGAACCAGCAAAAGAAGTGGGACGAGATGCAGGCCAAGCGTGAACAACGAATGGAAAACCATCACCCCGACGCCGGGTCCAATCCGACTCCGCCCCCTCAACAATAACTCTCAGAAACTGAAAGCCAGTCGATTTCTCGCGGGTCAAAACCCCGAGAAACGACTGGCTCTCTTGATCGTTAAGTTAGTCGAAAGGCTCTCTCGCGAAATGGAGTTGGTGATGTTTCGTCTGGTGCAAGAATGCCTGCGCAACCTCCATCGCCACAGCGGAAGCAAGAGTGCCTCGATCCGTATTGCGCGCGACGCAGACGGTGTTTCCCTCGAGGTCAAGGCTAACGGTAAAGGAATATCGCCGGAAAAACTCTGTGAAATTCAATCGCAAGGTTCCGGCGTGGGCATCCGAGGTATGCGCGAACGGGCGCGACACTTTGGCGGTCATAGGCTGATCGAATCGAATCACAAGGGGACAAAGATTTCATTCAAGTTTCCCTTCCCCAGGAATGATCCCTCAAAAACGCGAGATCGTCGTTCAGCAAGCCCGCGTGGTCCGACCCGTTCAGGTCGCTGGGTGATACTCTTTATTTAGGAAGCGGCTCATCAGTACTCTATGAGAATTCTCATTGCCGACGACAATGAATGGGTCCGACGCGGCGTTACGAATATTCTGGCTCCCACCCATTGGGATGTCTGCGGCGAAGCGAAAGATGGGGCCGAGGCAATTCAGAAAGCGGCGGAACTCCTGCCCGATCTCATCCTTTTGGACGTGAGCATGCCTGGATTAAACGGACTGGAGGTAACCCGTCTTCTTCGTCAAAAAGTGCCCGGCGCCAAGATTTTGATCATCAGCCAGCATGACCCAGTCGTCTTACTCCCACGCGCGATCGAGGCGGGCGCCCACGGATGCGTCGACAAGGGTCGTCTCAGTACCGAACTGTTGCCGGCTATCGCGAGCGTGATGGATGCTGTCGAAAATCACAGCGGCCCTCAGTGCTAACTCCTACCGGCCTCAAGGAAGTTCGTCATCCCCAGCGACCGGCCTCAAGGAAGTCTGTCATCCCGAGCAAAGCGAGGGACCTGGGTTCCTGCTTGGGCCACCATTGAGCCCGGAGCTACAAGCAGAAGCCTAGATCCCTCGCCTCGCCCGGGATGACAAAGCTTTAAAATGCAAGCGTCGCGCATCGATCCCTTGAGCCCCGCGCCAAATCACATTGAAAATTGCTGTGCACCTCAAACCGTGCGACTACGATGAGACCTCGGTGCGACGCCATGCACATTGATGCCCACCAGCACTTTTGGAGGTACAGCCCTGCCGCATACGAATGGATCGATGATGCAATGGCCGCGCTCCGCCGGGATTTTCTCCCGCACGACTTGAAGCCCGAACTAGAACGCAATAACTTCCAAGCCTCGGTTGCGGTTCAGTCACGCCAGACGCTGGAAGAAACTCACTGGCTTCTCGACCTGGCTGAGTGTTCTCCGTGGATTCTCGGTGTGGTCGGATGGATCGACCTGCGATCGCCGGACGTTCGCTCGCAACTGAAAGCCTTCGCTCGGAATCCAAAACTGGTCGGCGTCCGCCACATCGTACAGAGTGAGCCCGACGATCGCTTCCTGCTGCAGCCGGATTTCCTGCGCGGCGTTTCCGTCCTGGAAGAATTCGACCTTACTTACGACATTCTGATTTACACCAAACATCTTCCCGTAGCTGCCGAGTTTGTGCAGCGCTTTCCGCACCAGCGCTTCGTGCTCGATCATCTTGCCAAGCCACCGATCAGAAACGGCAAGATCGATCCCTGGGCGCAAGGCATCTCACGGCTGGCCGCATTCCCGAACGTATTCTGCAAACTGTCGGGACTGGTCACCGAAGCCGATTGGCAGCATTGGAAACCGGAGCAGATCATCCCGTTCCTCGACGTCGCCTTCGAATCGTTCGGACCGGATCGCCTGATGATCGGCTCCGATTGGCCCGTGTGTCTGGTCGCCGCATCGTACGCGCGAACGGTCGAAGTCGTGGAGAGCCATCTCCTCCAGAAATATCCAGACTGTAAAGAT
>PLEA01000458.1 GCA_003136335.1 Acidobacteriaceae bacterium
ACGCGCAGACCGTCGATGTGATACTTGTCGAGCCAGAACATGGCGCTCGACATTAGAAAGCTGCGCACTTCGGCGCGGCCGTAGTTGAAGATGTGCGTCTTCCAGTCGGGATGGAATCCCTGGCGCGCGTCAGAGTGTTCGTAGAGGTGCGTGCCGTCGAAATAGGCGAGACCGTGGGCGTCGGAAGGAAAGTGCGACGGTACCCAGTCGAGGATCACTCCAATGCCGCGCTGGTGGAGGTAGTCGACCAGGTACATGAAATCTTGCGGAGTGCCGTAGCGCGACGTAGGCGCGAAGTATCCGGTGGTCTGGTATCCCCAGGAACCGTAAAAGGGATGTTCCATCACAGGCAAGAACTCGACGTGGGTGAACCCCATCTGATTGACGTAATCAGCCAGCCGGGAGGCCGTTTCGCGGTAGCTCAGCGGACGGCTGTGATCTTCGGGAACGCGCATCCACGAGCCCAGATGCACCTCATATATGGTTTGAGGCGCGCGCAGCGAGTTGCGGCCGGCGCGGTTTGCCATCCAATCGTGGTCACTCCATTGATACTCAAGATCCCAGACGACCGAGGCGGTGCGGGGAGGTTTCTCGTGGAGCACGCCGAGCGGGTCGGCTTTATCGACGCGGTAGCCGTGGCGCTGCGATTCGATGTGGAATTTGTAAAGCGCGCCACGGATCACGCCGGGAATGAAACTTTCCCAGATGCCGGACGAGCCGCGGGTGCTCAGAGGATGCGCCTTCGAAGCCCATTCATTGAAGCTGCCGACAACCGAGACGGAGCGCGCGTTCGGGGCCCACACGCTGAAGACGGCGCCGGATTCGCCGTGGTGCGTGATGAGATGGGCCCCCATCTTTTCGTACATGCGGTAGTTGCTGCCCTCGTTGAAGAGGTAGAGATCCTGGTCGGTGAGAAGCTGAGGGTTGGCGAGGGTGGGTTGGGGGCTCATGCGGTAGGCGCAATAGTGTGCGCCTTAGTTTACAGAAGATGAGCATCTTTCCGCACGGATTTGTGGCCAGTAGATCAGCGAAGGCAAAGGAGGTGGATCGGCCCGTAGCGTATCCTGACAATGGAAAGGTTCGTCCAGAGCGGCATTCACATCAAGGACGTATATGGAACGCTCCCTGACTAAAATCACTGGCGAGACTCGCGGTATCTCTTTGTGCTCCGCTCCTCCAGCGGAGCCATTCGGTGCGCAGCGCGGTAAAATTCACATGCTAGACTGACCAGTCAGCCATGCCTGCCTTGCGCGTCATTCTTCTCTGGCATCAGCACCAGCCGTTTTACAAGGATCTGGTCACGGGCGAATATCGTCTGCCGTGGACGCGGCTGCATGCGCTCAAGGACTATTACGGAATGGTGAAGTTGCTGGACGAATTCCCTAATGTCCACCAAAACTTCAACCTGGTGCCGTCGCTGATGGTGCAGATTCAAGATTATGTCGCCGGGACGGCGCAGGATCCATTTCTGAGCGTGGCGGCCAAGCCGGCTAAGGATCTGTCGTTGGAGGAGCGGCGCTTTGCGCTGCAATATTTGTTTCAGGCGAATCCGCAGAATCTGATTGGGCGCTATCCGCGGTACCGCGAATTGTGGGAGCGGTTTCGCGAGCATGGCGATCATCCGGAGCGCGCGGAACGGTATTTTCAGGAGCAGGATTTTACCGACCTGCAGGTGTTGTCGCAGATTGCCTGGTTCGACGAGTTCTTTCTGGAAGAAAAGGACGTGGCGGCGCTGGTGGCGAAGGGGCGCCACTACTCGCTTGAGGATCAGCAGTTTGTGATCCGGCGGGAGAGGGAACTGATAGGGAAAGTTCTGCCGGCACATGCCGAGGCGGCGAAAAAGGGATTGATTGAGCTGTCGGCTACGCCGTTTTATCACCCGATCTTGCCGCTGGTGTGCGACACGAGCACGGGGCCTGTGTCGTCGCCGGGATTGCCGCTGCCCCAGAACCGATATCGCCATCCCGAAGATGCGCGCGAACAACTTACGCGCGCTCTCGATCTACACGAGAACGTCTTCGGCCTTCGGCCCAAGGGCGTGTGGCCATCGGAAGGCAGCGTGTCGGAGGAGGTGCTGGCGATCGCGCATAGTGTTGGCATCCAGTGGATGGCCACGGACGAAGGCGTGCTGGGACGAAGCACAGGGGTGTTCTTCGCGCGCGACGGCAACGGACGTTTGCCGGGAAACCTGGCGGAGAAGCTCTACACCGTCCATCGTTATGAGAATGGCTCGGCGGCGATGCACCTGGTGTTTCGCGACCACACGATTTCCGATCTGATCGGATTCGTGTATGCGGGCATGCCTCCGGCGGATGCGGCACGGCATTTGATTGGCAACATCAAGGAAGCGGCCAAACCTGTGCTGGCCAAGGGCCGCGATGCCGTGGTGTCGATCATTCTCGACGGCGAGAATGCGTGGGAGTATTACCCGAAGTCGGGACGCGAATTCCTGCGGCGCTTCTACGATGGGCTGCAGCGCGAGGCGGGTGTGGAGGCCGTGACGGTTTCCGAGGCGATTGCGCGGCACAAGGATTTCGGCAAAATGACTTCGCTCGTGCCGGGATCGTGGATCAATGCGAATTTTAATGTGTGGATCGGCGCGCCGGAGGACAATCGCGCCTGGGATTACCTTTACCACGCGCGCGAATTTTACGCGCAGAATGCGGCAAGTACGACGGAGGCGCAGCGCAAGCTGGCCTTCGAGGAGCTACTGATTGCCGAAGGCAGCGACTGGAATTGGTGGTATGGGCCGGAACATCACTCGGCCAACGACCGCGATTTCGACGAACTCTATCGCACGCACCTTTCGAACGTGTATCAGGCGCTGGGAGCGGCTCCGCCAGACTCTCTGGCCCAGCCCATTACCGGCGCGGAGGTGCGTCCGTCGTTTGTGCCACAGACGGCTTATATTCATCCGCGAGTTACGGGCGATAAGGTGCGTTACTTCGAATGGATGGGTGCGGCGATGTATACGGCCGACAAGCGTGCGGGGGCGATGCACGGCAAACAGTTTCTGCTGGACTCTGTTTATGCCGGCATCGATTCGAGCCATGTGTATGGGCGGCTGGACTTCATGGGCAGGGTTCCCGAAGAGGATTTTGATCTGGTGGTGAACGTGGAGTCGTGGGCCAGCGGGGAGTCGCGTCCACGGCGCGCGCTGCGGGTGGAGGCCTCGGTGCACGAGCGGAAGCTGAAGGGCTGGAAGATCGAGAATGGATCGGAAGAGCGAGTGATGGCGTCATCGTCTCAACCGGAAGAGCATGTGAAGCTGGCGCTGCTGCGGAATTTTGAATTCAAGCTGCCGCTGGCGTGGCTGTTGGCGACTCCCAGCGCTGTCCCGGCGGAACGAGCGGCGGAGCGCAAGGCTGGGGCGGTCGCCGTGGCTTCCACCAGCAAGCTGCGGCTGCGCTTCAGCCTGTGGCAGAACCGGCTGCCGGTGGATTCGTTGCCGCTGGAAGGGTGGATCGAGCTGCAGGTGCTGAGCGAGGGGGACTTGATTTTCGGGGCGTGAGATTGTGGTTCGAGTGCCTTTAAGGGAAATCTATAAGTTCGTAAATCTTCTTATTATCGAGATGGAGACTTCCTGGTCGGTCGGATTCGATCTGCGGAAACTTGATCCTGCGTCGCGGCCTCGCCGGGTTTTTCCCCAGCGCAGAGCGAATGGATTGGACAATTAGATCGTTGATGCTGCGGTGATCCCGCCGAGCGTGCTTCTTCAGGTCGGAATAGATCTCGTCCGGAATCTCGATGTTGATTCTCCCGCAGTTATTTTCTGATTGAGGGCAAGAAATATAAACGTCAGGCGTGTAGATGTCTGACGATTCGGTCGACTCGGTGACCGTGAATGTTCTACCTGCTGCCGCCGCTCGCAGGGGTACTGCCCATGGGGCGGTTCAGTTCCAGGGTGAGCTCGGTGCCCGCCGGCAAAATCGCGGAGCGGTGTTTGGCCAGCCAGTGTGCTGTGGCTGAACCCGCTCCGACCGCGCCGCCGATTAGGACTCCCGGGGCGCCGCCGATTAGTCCGCCAATGAGCATGCCGCCTGCAGTGCCGCCGCCTGCCTCGAGGGTGTCGCGGCGGTCGTGGCTTTGTCCCTTGAACTGACCTTCTTGATTGACGTCAGTGCCGCGAATGTTGGTGTCGGTCAAGGTTGCGTCGAGGAAGTAACGTTCGCCGCCAGGAAGAATGACGGCCTCGGGAAGAATTCCGAGGGTTGGCCTGCCGGAGATGCGTCGCGGCTCAGTCACTTTGGTGACGCGGCCTTCGACGGTCGATCCCACGGGAATCACCGTTGCGCCGTTGACTACAACCGGCTGGGTGACTCTTGCCTGGAAGGGATCGCCGACTCGGTTGCTGAAGGTTGCGAGAGTAGTATTGAGCCGCACCATCAGGGCAGTACCCGCGGGTACCGGCAACTCCGTCTGAGCAATCATTGCGGATACGGGGGAAGCAGGCCGGGCAGTCACTGCGGGTACTGGGGAATCAGGCTGGACAGGTCCTGCGGGTACGGCTGAATCCGTCTGGGGCGTTGCTGCAGGTAAGGACGAATCAGACTGGGCTGCCAGCGTAGCGGCCAACAGTAGGATGCAAGGTAATGCGATCCACTTCTTCACGGTGCCTCCTCATATTCCTAAGCATTATTGTATCTCTTGACTCTAGTCCAGGCGCAAGGCTGCGACAATGCGCAGGCAGGACAGGGAACCAGCCGAGATAAGGGCGTGCCCGCGGGTGGCCGAATGGGCGGTTCCAAAGGCGGAAATGGCCAGCGACCAGTGTGTCCGAAGTCACGGCGCGTTCGTAGCCATCCGATATAATCGTTGGTTTCGCAATACACGATGGGCAAGGTTTATACGGGTCTGGCCAGGGCTGAACGCAGGATCCCGGTGAGTTTTTAAGGCGCGACTACAGCTGGGCTCGTTCGTTCTAATAACTGAAAATCAAAGGAAACGAACTACTTATGTCAAATATTGCAGCCATACATGCCCGAGAAGTTCTTGACTCCCGTGGCAATCCGACGATTGAAGCCGAAGTGTTTCTTGCGGACGGCGCGATGGGGCGGGCGATTGTGCCCAGCGGCGCATCCACTGGCGAGCACGAGGCAGTGGAGTTGCGCGACGAGGATACGAACCGATTCCAGGGCAAAGGCGTGCTCAAGGCGGTTGAGATCGTTAATGGCGAGATCGCCGAAGCGCTGGCGAACTGGGATGGGTTCGATCAGCGCGGGCTCGACGGCAAGATGATCGAACTGGATGGCACCGAGAACAAGGGGCGGCTGGGGGCGAATGCCATCCTAGCGGTTTCAATGGCGGCGGCGCGCGCTTCGGCGGTGTCTCTCGATATGCCGCTCTATCGCTATCTTGGGGGGGCCGGGGCCAACACGCTGCCTACGCCCATGATGAACATTTTGAACGGCGGGGCGCATGCCGATAACAACGTGGACTTCCAGGAGTTCATGGTGATGCCTGTGGGCGCGCCTTCGTTTTCTGAGGCGTTGCGCTGGGGCGTGGAAGTCTTCCATACGCTCAAGGGAGTGCTGAAGAAACGTGGCTACAACACTGCCGTGGGAGATGAAGGTGGATTTGCGCCTTCGGTGAAGTCGAATGTGGAGGCGATTGAAGTTGTGCTGGAAGCGATCTCGAAGGCCGGTTACAGGCCGGGAGAGGAAATCGCGATTGCGCTCGATCCGGCGGCCAGCGAGTTTTATCTGGATGGCAAGTACGTGTTCAAGAAGTCGGATAAGTCGGCTAAGAGTTCCGACGAGATGGTGAAGTTTTGGGCGAAGTGGGTGAAGGATTATCCCGCCATTGTGTCGCTCGAAGATGGGCTGGCAGAAAACGATTGGGACGGGTGGCAGAGCCTGACTAAGGAACTCGGCGGGAAGATTCAACTCGTGGGCGACGATATCTTCGTCACGAACATTCAATTCCTGCAGGAAGGAATCGACAAGGGCGTGGCCAACTCGATTCTGGTCAAGGTCAATCAGATTGGGACGGTGAGCGAGACGCTGGATGCGATTGATCTGGCGCGGCGGAATGGATACACGTCGGTGATTTCGCACCGGTCGGGCGAGACGGAAGACACGTTCATCGCGGACCTGGCGGTGGCGACCGGCGCGGGGCAGATTAAGACCGGGTCGGCGTCGCGTACGGACCGCATCGCCAAGTACAACCAGTTGCTGCGGATTGAGGAGGAGTTAGGTGGGACGGCGCGGTTTTTGGGGTTGAAGGCGCTGAATTAGCGTGGATAGCCTCGTTTGCGCCAACCCCAGGCATACCCCAGGCTTAAAAGAACGCACTCAAAACCCCATCGTGTCGTCTGCAGATGGACCGTAGGTCGCGGGCACGGGCTTGTCGTTTAATCGCAGATATACGCCGAGCTGGGCGCGGTGATGCACCAGGTGATTCAGAAACATCTCGCGGTACGCCAGAAATCGTGGCCCCTCGAAAATTGCCTTGCCCTGAAAGCTGAGCTTCCAGTTTTCCTTCCACGCTTTATCCGGCGTGGCTTGCAGAGCGGCGCGAACCTTGGCCGCACCCTCGTCGAAAGCCTGCAGCAGCTGGGCGACAGATTCGAAAGGCAAAGGTTTGTAGCTGCCTTTGGAAAAGTCTACTTCTGGAGTGGTCAGCACCGATAGGCCGAATCCGGCGAGCTGGGCAACGTGAGGCGCCAGCTTGCCCAAGGGCATGGACTTGGCATGAGGCGCAAAGTCTTTCTTATCGGCGGGAACGCGCTCCAGAGTAGTGCGCGTTTTTTTCATTTCGTGATCGAGTTCCGGCAGAAGCAAGGCGCTAATAGGCATGATTCTCTCCACAATTTCCGAGTATAACCAGATTTGCCTGTGAATGGCCACGCCTTGACTTAGTCCAGGACTTAGCTACAATAGATCTTATGGAAGTGAATATTCACGAAGCCAAGACTCATCTCTCGCGACTGCTGGAGAGAGTCGCCATGGGAGAGGAAGTCATCATTGCCAAGGCCGGCAAGCCGGTGGCGAAGCTGGTGGCAATCCCCTCGGAGCGGCCTCGATTTAGGCTGGGGTCAGCCAGAGGAGAGTTTGTAGTTCCGGATGACTTCAATGATCCTCTTCCCAAGGAGATCGAAGATCTGTTCTGGTGATGAAGATTCTCATCGACACTCATGTTTTGTTGTGGGGACTTCAGAGCGAGGCAAAGCTGTCTCGCCGGGTACGGGCCCTATTGCCTGCGGCCGACGTATGGATCAGTGTCGCTAGTCTGTGGGAGATCATCGCGAAAGTACAGGTCGGAAAGCTCGCTCTACCCACACCCTTGGGCGATTACTTAACTGCAAAGCTGACGGCAAATGGTGTCTCTGTTCTTCCACTCACGTTTGATCATGTGAAGCGCCTGGAAGAATTACCTCTGCATCATCGCGACCCTTTTGACCGGATTCTCATTGCGCAGAGTCTCAATGAATCGATGCCACTGGTCAGCGCAGATCCACAGTTTGAAAAATACTCAGTAGAACTCATCTGGTGACCGAGTCCATTGTTTGCAGCTACTAAGAGCTGAAAGCTAGGAGCTAGAAGCTGATTCATGTCCCGTCCTAAACCACTCGTACTCATCATTCTCGACGGCTGGGGGTATCGAGCCGAAACCAAAGCTAACGCCATCGCGCTGGCGCGCAAGCCTACTTACGACCGGCTGCTGAGCGAGTATCCCAACACGCTCATTCATACCAGCGGGCCGTTCGTGGGACTGCCTGAGGGGCAGATGGGCAACAGCGAGGTCGGGCACCTCAACATTGGGGCGGGGCGCATCGTGCATATGGATATCACGCGCATCGATCTGATGATTCGGAACGGAGAATTATTCAAGCATCCCGTGCTGCTTGACGCGATGAAGCACGCACAAACGGGCGAGCGGCGGTTGCATCTGTTCGGGCTGGTTTCTGACGGCGGTGTGCACTCGCAGCAGGCTCATCTCTATGCCCTGCTGAAGATGGCGAAGCAGAATGGGCTGGAGCGCGTGTTTGTGCACGCCTTCATGGACGGACGCGACACGTTGCCGACCAACGGCGCCGGGTATCTCGAACAGCTGCGGCAGAAAATGCGGGAGTACCACTGCGGCAAGATCGCCACCGTCAATGGGCGCTACTACGCCATGGACCGGGACCGGCGCTGGGAGCGCATTGCCAAGGCCTACAACGCGATGGTGTTCGCCGATGCGGAAGGCGGCAAATGCGCCGATCCGGTGCAGGGGATGAAAGATTCCTACAACAAGGGAGTGACCGACGAATTTGTGATTCCGTTCGTCTGTACGGATAGCCGTGGCCAGGCGCTGGCTACCATTCGGGATGGCGATTCGTGCATTTGTTTTAACTTTCGCGCCGACCGGGTTCGCCAGATTACGCGCGCGCTCGCCCGCAATAGCGGACTGAACGACAAGGGCGGCAACGATCTTCCGGGCGCGGCCGATCTGGATGCGACCATTCCACGCGATCGCGTTTCGAAGAATTTGCATTACGTCTGCCTGACGCGCTACGACAGGAATTTCAGTCTGCCAGTGGTGATCCCGCCCGAGTCGATGGCGAACATTCTGGCCAATGTGATGGCCGGGATGAACATGCGGAACCTGCGTGTGGCGGAGACGGAGAAGTATGCGCACGTCACGTATTTTTTTAATGGCGGCGTGGAACAGCCGTTCCCCGGCGAAGAGCGCGTGATGGTGCAATCGCCCAAGGTCGCGACTTACGACTTGAAGCCGGAGATGAGCGCCGCAGGCATTGCCGACGCCGTGGTGACGGCTACAGAGGAAGGGACGTTCGACGTGATGATCGTGAACTTTGCCAATGCCGACATGGTGGGGCATTCCGGCAAAATTGAACCTACAGTCAAGGCAGTCGAAGTTGTGGATGCTTGCCTCGGCCGCATTGAGAATGCGGTGCGGGCAAAAGGCGGAGCGATGCTGATCACCGCCGACCATGGTAATGCGGAGATGATGATCGATCCTGCGACTGGCGGGCCGCACACCGCGCATACCACTAACCCGGTGCCGTTTATTGTGGTCTCGGAAAATGCCAAGGAGTTCAGGTTGAAGCCGGGGGGATCGCTGCGCGATATTTCGCCCACCTTGCTGGGAATGCTTGGCGTGGACGAACCGAAAGAAATGACGGGGACGGACCTGCGGGTTCCGGTGAAGGAACTGAAGGCGAAATAAATCGCATTCATGCCGTTCCATCATCCGCTGATTTGAGCTTAATCCGTCAGGAAGGCGGGAGCCGTGGCCAGAAGTCCTGCCGCTAACTCCAGATCGTGCAGGTCCTCGCGGCTGAAATCCTTCGCAAACTTCGAATCCAGTCCCTTGCGCGAAATCTGAATTACGCCCACCACTACCAAATCTCGATCCATGATCGGCACGGACATGAGCTTCTGAAT
>PLEA01000415.1 GCA_003136335.1 Acidobacteriaceae bacterium
ATGGAACTCCGCAAGGATCCCATCACCCGCTCCTGGGTCATTACCGGCGATGATCCGGCCGAAACCGGACCGCGAACCGAGTCTGCCTGCCGCTTTTGCGATGGCTCCGCCACGTCCTTGCAGGTGATCGCGAAATCGCCCAACGCCCCCGGGGTTCCCTGGTCTGCGCGATCGGTCGTGCACCCCACGCCGCTCTACCGCATCGAAGGCGAGCCTGGCCGCCGCGGCGATGGCATCTATGACTGCATGCACTCGGTGGGTGCGCATGAAGTGCTGGTGGAGAACCCGCGCCACGACCGTCATCTGTGGAACGCCAGCGACGACGAGATTGCGCACTTTCTCCGCCTGGCCGCCGAGCGCATCCTCGACCTCAAGCGCGATCCCCGTATCAAGTACGTCAGCCTGTTCAAAGATTACGGCAAGAACGCCGGGCAGGAATTCAGCCACCCCACGTCACAGATTACCGCGACCATGTTCGTTCCCCGGCGAGTCCTCTACGAATTGCGCGCCGGGCGGGAATATTTCATCGGCAAGGAACGCTGCGTCTTCTGCGACATCATCCAGCAGGAGGAGCGTCAGGCCTTGCGCGTCCTCGAAGCCCGCGGCGACTATCTTGCCTTATGTCCCTACGCGCCGCGCGTCCCCTACGAAACCTGGATTCTGCCGCGCAACCACGAGGCCTCGTTCGAACGGACAGGATTGAACACGCCGGGATTGCGCGTGAACTTGGCCGCACTTCTGCGGCGCACCCTGCAGCGCGTGCGTTCCGTCACCGAAGACTTTCATCTCGTGCTGCATACTTCGCCCAGCAGCAGTCATCCGTCCAAGAATCTTGGCTATTGGAAGACGATCGACGACGACTATCACTGGCACATCGAGATCCTTCCGGTCTTGGGCTCCAAGTCGCGCTCCTACACATTTAAAGAGGTGTACTATTCCCCCGTCAGTTCCGAGACTGCGGTCAAGCAATTGCGGGAAGCAAAAATCGATGGCTGAAACTCTCACAAAGTCCACCGTTATCGGCCTCGTCCCCATGGCGTTCGCTGCCCATGTGCAGCGCTCGGTCGACTTCTACAGACTACTCGGCATGGAAGTTCGCGGCAGCCTGCGCGTACCCTCGGGCGAACTGAAATGGGTCCATTTGGCCTGCGACCAAGCCGAATTGATGTTCTCGTGTGCCTCGGACCCAGTGATCCCCAGCCAGCAGGCTGTACTGTTCTATCTCTACTCGCCTGATCTCATCGCTCTGCGCGAGCATCTGCTGGCGAACCATGTGAAAGTCTCGGCGATCACTTATCCCGACTACATGCCCAAAGGTGAGATTCGGGTCGACGACCCCGACGGCTACGTGCTGCTGATCGGCCAGTCGGGTTAGGCTCATCGGCACTTTCCTGCTGCTACAATCCTGCCGTCAGGAGACCTTTCTTGTGAAATGTTGGTTCTGTTGTGCTCTATTCCTTTCCACCTGCCTAGCCCAGACTGTCATGCCAAGCCCGTCTGCGGGCAAACAAAAAGTTCTCTGGCAAAAACTAGAAGCCAATATTCAGGATGTCGACGCGAAACTCGACGGCGTTATGGGCGTCGCCATCGAAGACCTCACCACCGGCGATCACTTCTTCCTGCACGAGGACGAAGTCTTCGCCCAGGCCAGCTCCATCAAGATCACCGTCCAGGCCAATCTGTACTTGCAGGCGCAGCAAGGCAAGCTCAAGCTCACGGATCTGTACACAGTCCAATCCTCCGATCTCGTTCCCGACAGCGACATCATGGGAGGCCTCACGCCCGGCGTGACGCGCCTCACCCTGCGCGATCTAGCGACGATGATGGTCGCCGTCAGCGATAATTCCGCAACCAATGTACTCATCGACCGCGTCGGCATGCAGAACGTGAACTCCATGCTCGACTCACTTGGCCTTACTCACACGCGTCTGCGCCGCAAAATGATGGACCTGCAGGCCGCGAAGGGAGGCCGCGAAAACATCTCCACCCCGCGCGAAATGATGACCCTGCTCGATGCCATCTACCACGGCAAGATCCTGAACAAAGATTCAGCCGCCGACTTCTTCCAAATGCTGAGTACCAACAAAGATTCCTGGATTCCCCGCGACCTGCCCCAAGACCTCAAGATCGCCAACAAGCCCGGCGCCCTGGAAGCGGTGCGCAACGATTCCGGCATCGTTTTCGTCGAAGGCCGTCCCTACGTGATCTGTGTCATGACGTCTTTTCTTCGCAATGAACGCGACGGGGAAGAGGCCATCAGCAAAATATCGCTTGACGTCTGGCGCATGTTCGACCGCCTCAGCCGAGCCACAGAGTACGGCAGAGTAGTCTCCCCAGGAAACGGCGCGCGATAACCAGTTCATGTGGGGCGGACACTCCTGTCCGCCCTTGTTTTGATTTTCGCTTTGGATTCTTGCTCTTGCTTGTGATTTTGCTTTCGGCCGCGCGAACACCCTATTTCACCGCGCTCTTGGTGCTCCGCCGCCGACATTGAAACACCGCTAAGGATGGGTCGGTCTGTAGACTTCGGACCCTGCAGCACATGCCACGACAAGCGCACCGGCCGCGTTCATAATATCTGCATGTCTCCGAACCCACCCATCCGCCGTCTCAAGACCTATACCGGTTCCCAGGGCTATGTCTACCAGTACTATTTTGTCGGCAAACGTCCTTCGCTCCCGGACGATCCCGAATCTCCCGCCACCGAATTTGTCTTCGACGTCACTTCCGATCGCAAGCTGACCTACGCCATAAGCGTCTTTCTCCCCGACAGCGCGCGCGCCGCGTGGAGCAGCACCCACGGCCGTCCCTTGATCGACGCCGAGCAATATGCCGCCGTCAAGCTTCGCGTCTTCCGCGCCTTCGATGAACTCGAAAATGTAAAGATCGACGGACGCCGCCTCACTATCGACACCAAATTGCTGGAAGAAGCTCTGGCGAGCCTGGGTGTGGAGTAGTAGGGAAGGGGCGACAGAATGACGAAACACCTATGTTTGGTCCTGTCCGCAATGCGCCGAGACGAAATTCCCCGTACCCTTGCGGAAGCGGAAAGAATTTCAAAGTGCCGCTTGGACAAGGTCGACTGGCTGACGTTCGTCTTAGGAACGTCTGAACAAGTTTTGATTGCAACCGCTGGGTGCAGAAGCCAGGGCGTCCAGCGATGTTAGGGAGCTTGGAAGGTGTAGTGGCCCCCGCCGCATCCGCTCCGTGGGAGCGGTTGGGCGGTTTCGGGACACACTACGCCGCCGTCATCCCCAGCAGTTTCTTCCGTACCAGAAACAGATTCACCAGCGCACAGGTGGCAAACAGCCGATTGGCGTTCTTGGCGATGCCCCGGTAGCGCACTTTCACAAACCCGAACTTCAGCTTCATCACCGCAAACACATGCTCCACCTTGGATCGCACCTTCGCCTTCGTGCGGTTCTTTGCGCGCTCCAGTTCATCGATCCTATTCTTATAACGGTACCGTTGGCAGGTGAAGTCTTGCGCCCGGGGCGCATACTCCTCGAGCACGCGGCCCGGTCCGCGATACGCTTGATCGCCCCACACTCGCGTCTCGTCGCCGTGCAGCAGATCCGGCAGCACACCCGCATCCGCCACGTTCGCCGGGGTCGCCACCACCGCGTGAATCAACTTACTCTTACTATCCACGCCCACATGCGCCTTCATGCCGAAGTNNCCTGCTTTCGTCCCGATAAGGCCTTGTACTTGCGTCTGGCCCATCGTTCGAGCGCGCGGTCAATGTGCTGGTAAACATGGAACATGGCTGTCTGATAGAACGCTGCGTAGTAGTTCCACCACCCTTGGATGATTGGGTTGTATTGCGTCGCCAGTGCAGTAAGCGCCACATGAGTCTGTCGATTTAGTTTCCACCCACGCACTGTCTGTCGCATCCTCTTCAAGGCATCCTTGCTCACACCCGGCAGGAAACTGGTGAAGATCCGCCGTTGCTTGCTCAGTGCCTTCCTCGGTTGAAATGTGAAGCCGAGGAATGTGAAGTACACATGCGGAGACGATTCGGTGCGGTTGCTGTCCTTGCAGTAGACGATCTTCGATTTCTCCGGATGCATCGTCAGCCCACATTCCGCCAGCCGCAATGCGATAGATTGCATTACTTCTTCCGCCTGCTTTTGAGTGCGGCAGTGAACCACACCATCATCAGCATAACGGGCAAACGGACATAGTGGATTCCTTCGCTTCATCCATGCGTCGAACGTATAGTGCATGAACAGGTTCATCAAAATCGGGCTGACCACTCCGCCTTGCGGCGTACCGCGTTCCCGCGGTAGTTGTTCGCCCTCGGCAGTCTCGAACGGCGCAGTTAGCCACCGTTCGATGTACAGAAGTATCCAGCCTTCCCTGATGTGGGTGCGCACAGCCTTTAACAAGAGGCCATGATCGATTTGATCGAAAGCCGCCTTGATGTCAAACTCGACCACCCAGTCATATTGCCAACACCGCTTTCTGGTGACGGCGATTGCCTGTTTTGCCGATCGTCCCGGCCTATATCCATAGGAATCTGGATGAAAGATCGGGTCGAGTATCGGCTCGATGATTCGCTTGACGACTGTCTGTGCGATTCGATCTGACACAGTGGGAATTCCCAGCTTTCTCGTGCCGCCCTTTGCCTTCGGAATCTCTACCTGCTTCACCGGCGGCGGAAAGTACGAACCCGACGCCATCCGATTCCACAGTTTGTACAGATTCCTCGACAGGTTCTGTTCGAACATCGCGATCGTTTCATCGTCGATGCCCGCAGCACCCCGGTTGGCCTTGACTTGCTGGTACGCTTCCCAAACTGCTCGTTTCGCAATGCCAAAAGGTTTTGTCGATGTCATGTCACTCATCCCCGCATGACGGGTTGGCGACCTTCGTCGACCGGATAACGCTGCCCCTTTGCTCCACCCTCATTACAAGGGCTTCATCGCTACTGCAGACAGCTCCGTCCCTCGCCCTGGCATCGGTATTCTTCCTCATGGTGTTTGCCATTTGTTATTTCCCTTGCCATCCAGAGCGAGGTTCTCACGTTCCCTACCAAAGCCTGTATTGAGTTCATGCCGCCTATACACCGACTGCCATCAAGACCGTAAACAGGTTTCGTCCCGACTGTTCCTGGAGCCAATGGTCATCCCCAGTTTCGGCAGTGCTTTAAGGAATAACGATGCGTCATCGGACGGTTTGCTTTCGCTCATCTCCTCAATACTCACCTGACACCGTTCTGCCGATGCCTTTTCCTCGGTCGCTCACCACCACGCCTTTTGAACGCAGCAGCACCGGGCGGTTTGAAGCCTGCTCCTGTAAGCCGACTTCGGGAGGCCATCTCCCATCTTCGGTACAGCATCACGAGCTTGCGCTCATGTTCGTGACACACACCACTGCTTTCCCTTGCGCGTC
>PLEA01000691.1 GCA_003136335.1 Acidobacteriaceae bacterium
CGCGAAGACGCCTACCGCCTCGTGCAATCCCACGCCATGCGCGCCTGGAAAGAAGGCCTCGACTTCCACCAACTGGTGCTGGCAGACAAAGAGATCACCGGCCGCGTCCCGCGCCAGCAGATCGAATACGCCTTCGACCTTCCACGCCAGCTGAAGAATGTGGACAAGATCTTCGCTCGCGTCTTCGGAAAACGAGGCAAGAGCGGCGCGAAATCAACTGCGCGTGCGAAGTCTTCGCGCGCTGGCAAGCGCCGCCGCTAAAGGCGACGCACACTCCATCTAACCCTGCCCACGCAAAGAAGTTGCGGCTGTTTCTTCCCTGTCTGCGCCCTCCCCGCATGCATCTTCTCCTGAAATCTCCGCATCGAATGAATTAACCAGATAGTTAATTCGTAAAGATTCGTCAATGGTCGGAGGCGGTTCAATGACAGTAGCAACTAGAAAAATGAGCTTATTAAAAATGGCGGGGGCGGTGCTGGCGGTGGGAATCATGGGCGCAACGCTCATGGCCGAGACGGGCGCTGCGTCCCGGTACGACAATCAAATTCAGACGACGGTGTCGCAGAAACTGTCGGCCAAGAACGAGTTCCGCAATGCAAAGGCGAGCGTCGAAGAGGGCATTGTGACGCTTACGGGCACGGTCGATCTCTATCAGGGGAAACTGGACGCCGCGAAACTGGCGCGCAAGGCCGCGCACACGCAGGGCGTGCGCAACCTGTTGAGCGTGGCAGGCCCGAATGTGACGGATGCGCAACTTGAGCAGAAACTGTCGAAGAAGCTGCGCTACGTGCGCGTCGGCTATGACAACACGTTCGACTACTTCGCGCTGGGAGTGAAGGATGGAGTGGTGACGGTTGAAGGTCAGGATCGAACTGGCCTTGGCCGCGACGAAGCTCTCGCCGATATCGCGAACATGGCCGGAGTGAAGGACGTGATCGACAACGTTTCGCTGGAGCCGGTTTCGCAGTTCGACGACGGGCTGCGGTTGCGAGCGATGCGGGTTATCTACAGCGACTCGGTGTTGAGCAAATACGCGATGGACCCGGCGCGTCCGATTCGCATCATCGTGGACAATGGGCACCTGACGCTCTACGGTTCGGTCGATAACAAAATGGACAAGGAGGTTGCCGGAATCAGAGCCAACCAGCTCTTCGGCGCCTTTAGCATCGACAACAAGCTGCAGGTCGAAGGAAAGCCGGGACAGCAGGGACTGTAATGTGGATTAGCGGTAACAGCAGGGCGCGGCCGGTGGCCGCGCCTTTTCGTTTTGAGCGAATTTCGTAGGCAGCGCCTTATCGTGCACGATTCAGGGCAGCCGGTTGATCAGCGAGGCGACATATCCGGCACCGAATCCGTTGTCAATATTGACCACGCTGACGTTTGAAGCGCAGGAGTTCAGCATGCCGAGCAGCGCGGCGATTCCTTTGAACGAAGCGCCATAGCCGACGCTGGTGGGGACGGCGATCACCGGAACGCCCACGAGACCTCCGACGACGCTGGGCAAAGCGCCTTCCATGCCGGCGCAGACGATGACGACACGGGCCTTCGTCAGCGCTTCGCGGTTGGCCAACAGGCGGTGGATTCCGGCGACGCCCACGTCGTAGAAATGCTCCACTTCGTTGCCCATGATCTCGGCGGTGACGACGGCCTCTTCGGCGACGGGGATGTCACTGGTGCCGGCGGAGACTACCGCGATAATACCCTTGCCATATTTTCTTGGATCGCGCTGCAGAACGATGGCGCGGGCGAGGTCGCGATATTCGGCGACGCGAACTGTTTTCTTGACTGCGGCAAATTGCTTTTCGCTGGCCCGGGTGGCCAGGATGTTGCCCCCTTGTTCGGCCAGGCGGGCGAAGATTCCCGCGACCTGCGCCGGCGTCTTGCCTTCACCCAGGATGACCTCAGGCATACCTGCGCGCAGGGCGCGATGATGGTCGACTTTGGCGAAGCCGAGATCTTCGAAGGGCAAATGGCGCAGGCGAGCGACGGCATCGTCGGGCGTGAGTTTGCCGTTGCGGACTTGCTCGAAAAGCTTGCGGATAGATTCGGCGTTCAAAGAAGCACTCGGCAGCCGGCACTCAGCATTCAGCCGAACTCAGGTCTAGATTAGCATTGGGGAATGATTTCGAAATCAAGACTGGGCCTAGCGCGACAGCGGACGGGAGAACGAGCGAAGTTTGGCGATCACGGTGGCGCACACTTTGCGNNTAGGCGTCGTAGATCTGGCTTCCGATGCGGTAGCCCAGTTCCTGTGCGGTGCACTCGCACCTGCTCTGGTCGGCACGAATGGCTGCCTGCGCCAATCTTTCGCACGCGCTGCGGGATAGCGGCGATGCATTGTCGGGATCAGGCCGCGAGGGACAGAGCACCCGCGAGCCGAAATAGGCTACTGCGTGTTCGATCACGCGAGCGTAGAAATCGTCGATTGCATTCTTGCGCTCGCCGTTATCGTTTACGGCGCTTTGCTCTTCCGAGTTTCCGTTGAGGCGCTGCGGCAAACCCTGACAGGCCTGATGCAGGAAGCGCGTCGCATCTTCGGAGGCGTGAATCATTTGGAACT
>PLEA01000216.1 GCA_003136335.1 Acidobacteriaceae bacterium
GCGCGTGGGCGGAGCTTACATCATCGAGATGGTGGAGGCCGCGACCGGAATCAATTTGTGGCAGGAGTGGGCTCGCATCGAAATCGCCGGCGAGGACGGCAGCTACAAGTTGCCACCGGTGCGCGAAGAATATGGGGGCGTGATTCTTTCGCTGGCGCGGCAGGAAGATCCGGACACGGCGGCCTACAACGATCCGGAAGTATACCTGCGGATTAAGAGGCATCATCATGCCGGGCTGGTGCTGCGATCGACGGATGCGCAGCGAATTCCGAAGTTGCTGGACGATTACGCACGACGCTTCGCGGAAGAATTCCTCGCGGTGGAACCGCAACGAGAGAGACCGACTGCCTAGTTGGGTTAGCGGACAGCCTTTGACCCAAAGTTCGCGGAGAAACAACGCGAAGGGCGACAAGAAAGGCGGCAATCAATCTTCCTTAATCTCGCCCCTGCATTACTGATGTCAGCACGGCGATCGCGATTAGCGCGAGGCCGCCGCCAAGTTCGAGTCGCTGCGGGTTTCGCAGCGTCGCCCAGACCGCATCCGGAGGCCAGAAGATTCTGGCGTCGCGCAGGGCATCCAGGCAGGCGAGAACTCCCGAGAGGAAGCCCACCGCGGTCGCGACCCGCTGCTTTTTTTCTGGAGTCATTCGGGAGTTCCCACTTTGGAAAAATCTGAAACCACGAGGCCGTTCGGCGACGGGGGTTGCCTCCAGGTAAGCCTCATAACTTAAATTCTTAGAAAAATACTTCCGGCGACACTCTAAAGCGGCGGCTCAGCTTGCGGATGTGTTCAGTGTTCAGCCGGCGTTTTCCGCTGAGCACTTCGGAGGCGATGCTGGGTGTGCCGAAGACATCCAGCAGATCCTTCTGCCTCAGATTGTTAGCCAACATCAGTTCGTGCAGTATCTCGATAGGGCTGGCGGCCTTGAGTGCATAGTGCTTCTCCTCGAAATCTTCGATGAGCAGCGTCAGCAGTTCGGCCATGCGCCGCTCGGCCGCGCTCATGCGACTCCCCTTGCGATCCAGTTCTTCGAGCATGGCGATGTGGCGCTCGTTCTCCGCCTCGCTGCGAATGACAGCGGGCAGGGTGCTGGTGAGCAGGGAAGCGTATTCGGATCTCGCTGCAGTTGCGCTCATTGTTTCCAACCTCCCCGGTCATATTCGGCATGCGTCAAAAAGTGGCGAACGTAGATGCGACCAAACCTGTAGTTGATTTCGGTGATCAGCCGGTATTGATTGCCTTTGATATTGAAAACTGTCCACTTGCCGACGGTATCCGCGCTCGCAAGAGTGAGTCGGACGTCCCCTAGACTCTTCCATGTCGCCTTCTTACAAATGCGAAACCAGGAGTCGAGCGGCCCTTCGAGCTCGGCGTGTCGCGCAGCGGCCTCTTTGAGCCTCTGGCGGCTGATGACGTGCATGCCGCTCCTCACGAGTTCGCAATATGCGAAGATTATACTTCGCACAACGCGAAGTTGCAAGGCGGACAAATTGGCGGAAAACGCAGGGCCTAAGACTCGCTCGGTTTCCAGTTGTCGTCGAATCCCCAACTCAACCATGCGAGATACTGCCGGAATAGAACCTCGGCTGCTTTGATCACGTCCTCCGCCTCCTCCCGCGATACAAACCGCCCATGCATGGCTTGATTGCACACATTAAAGATTTTTTGGGCGAGCCGCATCTGGTCAGGCGTGATTGCTCCAGCATCTCTGAGTCGCTCCAGAAGGCGGGGAATCGGGCCTGAAGCGGCAAATTGCAACCTAAACCCGATGGTTACATTCCGCATCATCGTCTCCAAATCGATTCTCAGGCCAGCGAGAGCAAGTACGGGATCGGATTCCGCCTTGGANNATAATAGGCAATATCAAGCCCGCTCAACATGGGTGCGAGTCCAAGCTTGATCATCCGCGCGCCTCAGTGAGCGGAATGCTGGCTGTCGTATTGTGGCTGCCGGAAGGCGGAGTATACGGAACCGTTTCTGACGGCTGCTTTGCCTCCTGTACATGACGTTCTGCGGGGAATCGCTCGGGTGCAGACTGAACGATTTCTGACAATTGCTTTACCTCCTGCACCGGCTCCTGCAAATCGAGGGAAAGCCCCATGAGCGCTAACTTAAGGAAGAGGGGTTTTAGTGTTCGTGGACCTATNNAAGAAAACTGGAAGGTGCTCGCGATTTTCCGAGGCAACTGGCACTATTGCCAGTATGCGCTGATGCGCCCCCCTGTCCTAACATTGAGTGTGACTCAACCCCAACCCGCTACCGGGCAAACTATTGCGCGCTACGCTGTCCTGGAGGAACTGGGGAGCGGAGGCATGGGTGTAGTCTACAAAGCTCAGGACAATGAGCTCGGCCGGTTTGTCGCATTAAAGTTCCTGCCTGAGAACTCAGCCCTGGATCCGAATTCCCTAGAACGTTTTCGCCGCGAAGCACGAGGTGCGTCTGCGCTCAACCACCCCAATATCTGCACCGTGTACGAAATTGGGAGCCACGAAGGCCGGGCGTTTATCGCCATGGAGTACCTGGACGGCGTAACGCTGAAATACCTGATAACCGCAGGCACCCTGGATACCGAGCGTATTGTCGCTATTGCCATCGAGGTTGCCGATGCGCTTGATGCTGCTCACAGCGAAGGGATCATTCATCGAGACATCAAACCCGCCAATATTTTCGTTACGAAACGGGGACACGCCAAGATTCTGGACTTCGGCTTGGCCAAGAGCATGCTTCCGGAAATTCTGGCAAGCCAGATCGCGGCGCAGCCGACGCAATCTCTCTCCTATGTCGCCGAAGTAGATCTCACCAGCCCGGGAACGGCTCTAGGAACCGTGGCCTACATGTCTCCGGAACAAGTACGGGCCAAGGATTTGGACGGTCGCACGGATCTGTTCTCTTTCGGCGTCGTTCTCTACGAGATGGCAACGGGGAGATTGCCCTTTCAAGGAGGCAGTTCGGGCGTCATCACGGAAGCCATCCTCAACCGCAATCCACTGCCTCCAATACGAGTGAATCCCGATATTCCCCCGGCGCTCCAAGAAGTGATCCACAGAGCCTTGGAGAAGGACGTTAACCTGCGTTATCAGCACGCGTCCGACATACGATCTGAGTTGCAACGGCTAAAGCGAGACGCGGAGTCGGACCACAGAGCTGCGGAAGAAGAAACAGAGTCGGTTCTGATACCAACCACTAGTCGTTTATCCTCCACTGGCAAGCGGAAGTTACCGACTTCCTCCGTACAAACGGCCGACCTCCGCCCGCAGCGAGTCTCCAAGACCATTGACTCGCTTGCAGTTTTGCCCTTTGAAAATCCTAGCGGCGATCCTGAGCGCGAATATCTCAGTGATGGGATCACGGGGAGCCTCATCAATATCCTGGCAACAATACCGAAGCTGCGAGTGATGGCGCAGAGCACAGTATGTCGGTATAAGGGCCGGGAAATTGATCCTCAGGCCATTGGTCGCGAGCTCCATGTGCGCGCCGTACTGACAGGAAAAATGATGCAAAGCGGCGGCTCTTTGCGCATTGTGGCCGAGTTAGTCGATGTCGCCACAGGCTCTCAACTATGGGGCGCGCAATATGATCGCAAGCCTGGCGAGATATTTGCGGTTCAAGACGACATTTCCAACGAGATATCGGGAAAATTACGTTTACAGTTGACCCGGGCCGAAAAGAAGCGACTCACGAAACACCACACGGAGAATGCCGAGGCGTACCGGCTTTATCTAAAAGGTCGTCATCACTGGAGCCGGTGGACGGAAGAAGGGTTCTTCAAGGCGATCGAGTACT
>PLEA01000346.1 GCA_003136335.1 Acidobacteriaceae bacterium
TCGCGCATCTTCATCCCCATCGAAACCATGCGCGATCTCTTCCCATTGATCAAAGCGAATTCCGAGGACGCGATCTCGTTCCTGAACTATCAGCCGATCTCCAAAGATCTGCACGCGGAAGCGAAAGACGAGATCCATCGCATCCTCGCGCGCCGCCACGGTTTCAGTCCCAAGCTACAAGACGCCTTCGAAGATTGGGACACGATTGAGAACATGAAGCGGGTAGGAAAAATCTTCGATGCCATGGACTGGTTCCTGGGCGTGGTCGGCGTAGTAACGCTGGGCCTCGGCGCCATCGGCATCATCAACATCATGCTGGTCTCGGTCACTGAGCGCACGAAAGAGATTGGCCTGCGCAAGGCGCTGGGCGCAACCTATCGGGCCATCCTGACGCAGTTTTTCGTCGAAGGAGCGTTTCTCACCGCCTTCAGCGGCGGCATCGGATTGGCCATCGCAACCGGTTTCGTAACTCTGCTGGCTATGTTGCCTGCGCCCGAAGGCTTTGACACGCCCCGCATCATCCCGGCCTCAGCCCTTGCAGCCATCGGCTCGCTAGCGATCGCGGGAATAGCCGCAGGCCTGTACCCCGCAAGAAAAGCGGCATTGCTGCCGCCGGTTGAGGCGTTGCGGCAGGAATGATTGCTGATTGTTGATTGCTGATTGAGAAACGGCGAGAGTTAGGTTTTTCAATCAAAAATCAAACCATCAGCAATCAAAAATCTAGACTGTCGAAGAAGCCAGTAGCTAGGAGCTGTCTTTCATGATCCTCGATCTCGCCGCGCAAGCCTACAACGCGCTCCGCCACAACCGGCGCCGCAGCGTGCTGACCATGCTCGGCATGGCGTGGGGAATCGCGACGGTCGTACTTCTCCTCGCCTACGGCACTGGCTTTGAACGCGGATTGTGGTCCGCTTTCCACTCCTTCGGCACCAACCTGGTCTTCATTTTTCCCGGCCGCACCGAGTTGCAGGCCGGTGGCACCAAGGCCGGGACCCAGGTTCGCCTCACGGTCAACGATCTCGACTATATCCGCGCCGAAGTTCCGTTGCTGAAGCGCGTTTCGCCGGAGGCGTTCAAGAATTGCGTGGTCGCCTATAGCACGCGCAGCGCGAATTACGGTATCAGCGGCGTTTATGCCTCGTATGGCCGCATGCGCAAGATGGATGTCGTGGAAGGTACGTTTTTCAGCGAGGCCGACGACTTTACGCACACACGCGTCGCGGTAATCGGCTCCGACGCGAAGAAGAAACTCTTCTCCGGCCAGAACGCGCTCGGCGAGAACGTCCGCCTTGACGGCATTTCCTATCAGATCGTGGGCGTGCTCAAGCATCAGGTCCAGAATGGGGACGACAACATCAACGAGCACGTCTACGTTCCCTACAGCGCCATGAGCGATCTGATCAACACGTACTACTTGAGCTCGGTCGTCATGGAGTATGAAGGCGACCATGCCAAAGTCGTGAAGGCCGTCCGCGATTCCATGGCCTTCCACCACGGGTTCAATCCCAAGGATCAGCGCGCCATTTTCGTCTTCGACGTCTTCGCCGACCTCATGGATTTGCAGGTGATCTCCACCGGCATCAAGATTTTGCTAGGCTTTATCGGCCTGCTCACGCTCGGCATCGGCGGCGTAGGCTTGATGAACATCATGCTGGTATCGGTCACCCAGCGCACCCGCGAAATCGGCGTGGAAAAGGCCTTGGGCGCACACCGTTGGCACATTCTGTTTCAGTTCCTCACAGAAGCCCTGGTAATCACCGCGCTGGGCGGACTGTTGGGCGTGATCCTAGCGTATGTGGTCTCGTGGTCTGTGGGATCACTCACCCTGTGGAGCGCTTTTGAAGACAACGCTAGCGAAGGCGACATTCACCTTTACATCGACTCCGCCACCCTGATCTGGTCGACCGCAATCCTGAGCTTCGTGGGCATCATCAGCGGCATGCTGCCCGCCATCAAAGCCGCGCGGCTCAATCCCATCGAAGCCCTGCGCTACGAGTAAACACTTCCGCAATTGTCGTGATACCGCGCCTGCAGAAAATCAATCCTTCGTTCGCTGACGCGGTAGACGAGCCGGTGTTCCTGAGTGAGCCGGCGCGACCAGCATCCAGCGAATACCTACTTCAGCGGCTCTGGCTTTCCAATTCTTGTAAAGGGATCGCGCAAGGTGCTTTCGGTGAGCTCGAAGGCGCGAAGTACAATCTTCCGATCGGTTTCAACCCAGTAACCTCGGAGGACGCTCGTACGGTCTATGTAAAAATTGGCATTGAGAAAATCGTGTCCCGAGGTGGCCACCATGCCAATAAATTCTTCTGTGCAACACTAGAGAACCGAACTCCAGCAACTTTCGCTGTCCCCACCAACCACCGCTCTTCACGTTCGACCTACGTCTTTCGTCACCTCGTCGCACGGTTACGCCGATGTTACCCTCGTCTCGTAATCACCTCCCCACAAAGCTCTGTTCCGGAGATCTTGATGCGCCGCATCGCTTCCCTAAAAATACGCACTCTTCTAATACAGGCTTGTTCCCAGAAGTCCCGCGCCATTTTCGCTCTCGGTCTGTTTCTCGCCGCGCCGCTTTACGCGCACCACCTGAAGAAGGGTGAATCAACCACGCTGCCGGTCACAACCGCGTATCCCAAAGCCCGTGAGCTTTACGAAAAGGGCATGGTTGACTACGAAAATCTTTATCTTGAGCGCTGCAACGAGGAATGGCGCGCGGCCGTCAAGGAGGATCCCAATCTTGCCGTCGCCTGGGCATGGATTGCCTTCAACAGCGGCAATCCCCAGGAAGTCAGCGCGGCTCGCGCGAAAGCCAAGGCGCTCGCGCCCAAAGAAACGCCCGGCGAGCAGTTGATGATTGCCTGGATTTCCAAAGTGCAGGAAGGCGACTTCCTCGGCGGCATCACCGCCATGAACGACATGCTCGAGATGTATCCCAATGACAAGCATCTCTTTTATCTCGCGGGCAACTGGCTGATGGGCGAAAACGGCGACGACCAGGCGCGGCGCATGATGGAGAAGGCGCTCGCCATCGACAAAAATTTCCCAGCTGCCCTGAACGATCTTGCCTATGTCGATGCCCGCAGCCGGAAATTTGCCAATGCGTTTGCGGCCATGGATCGCTATGTTGCCCTGCTTCCCCAGCAGCCCAATCCGCAGGATTCCTACGGAGAACTGCTGCGCATGGCAGGAAACTTCGAAGGCTCACTCACGCACTATCGCGCCGCGCTTAAGATCGATCCCGACTTCGTGACCTCGCAACTGGGCCTCGGCGATACCTACGCTCTCATGGGCAATCAGCAGCAGGCCCGCATTGAATACGACAAGGCCATCCGCTTCGCCCACAATGAAGCCGACCGCCTCACTTACAGCATGCAGAAAGCAATGACTTTCGTGCGCGACGGCAACTACGCCGAAGCCGACAAGAATCTTCTAGAGATTGCCGAGACTGCTCATGCCAAGGAGCAGGATCTGCAGGAAGCACAGGCGCTCCGCCAAATGGCGGAGTATCAGAGCGACGACAACGTTGCTCTGAAGCATCTCAAGCTGGCCGAGGAATCGCTTAGCCATCGCTCGACCCTTTCCACCTCGGACCGCGACGAAGAGATGTCGCGCATCCTCCGCAACCGCGCCGTCCGAGCCGCTCGCGCGGGCGACCAACCGCTGGCGGACAAGTCTCTGCAGCAGCTCGAGCGTATGGCTAGTGGCAGCCGCAACCGCGTCATTCAGAGTTCTTACAACGGCGCCGCTGGAACTATGCTGATGGATAAGAAGAAATACCAGGACGCTATCGCGGACCTGGAAGAGGATCAGGACAATCCTTTCACCCTGGAATTGCTGGTGCAGGCCTACTACCAAACGGCCCAGACCGATAAGCTGCACGAAGCGGAAGCCAAACTGCGCGGCACCAACGTGCCCACCCTGGAGCAGGCCTTGGTGGTCCCGGCAGTTCGCGCCAAGCGCCCTATCATCTAACATGTAGCCACAGCCGCCCTTCGACTTCGCTCAGGGGCAGGCTCTCGGCTGTCCAGCGTGCGCAAAGCCCGGCTGCGCGCGGGAGCTTCTCGTCCAATTCGCGGCGTTAGTGTACAGTAGGTGGGCACTTCGCCCGCATGAAGGCCGACACCGAGCGCCGCTCCGGAAAAAGAATCTCCGCCCGCGTTGACGCACGTGTGCGCACCGCCAAGGGCGCGGATCAGACAGCGCAGACTCGCGATGTCAGCGCCAACGGAGTCTTCCTCTACACCAAGTCCCGCATGGAAAAGGGCACGGACGTCGAGCTGGTGCTCATTCTTCCTCCCGAACTCACTTCCGGCGAAAAGTGCTGGGTGTGCTGCCAGGCCACCATCGTCCGAGTGGAAGAACAGGGATCAGAATTCGGGGTGGCGGCCCAGATCCGCCGCATGGACATCCTCCCCGAAGTCGCGATCTGATCTCATCGCGATCTTCCCCGCGCGGGCTGCGGTCACGCCCCTTTCAGGACGCCTCTGGGGCGAAATTTCCCAATCGTGGAAGGCAAGCTGGAGCTTCGATCAATATATTCGTAAATCAGGAAAAAAAGGCTTCCCAATTGCATTGTGGGCCTGCAATAATAGCGGCCCTAGAATTGCTCTGGCCAATTTCAGGTTCCAGGTGGGCCCAGTCATGTTGATTGAAAAACTGGCGGCCGGTGTGGTGCAGGTACAGACACCCATCGGTCCGCGCTATGTGATGCCTTCATTCCGACAGCGGGTATATTTGCTCTGGATGTTCCGCAATTTTCCCATTCTCCCTCACGCCGTGCTCAACGGACGGCAGCAACGCATGATCGATCGCATGTGCAGCGAGCAGCGTTTCGCCTCTATGGCATATGCCGATGGCATGGATGAGGCGCCGGTGATCGGCACGATCGAGCGCCGTCCTCCAATCGCAGCGGACCCGCTACCCTTGCGGCGCGCGGCTACGAGCGACTCAAGGAACCTGGCTGGGGAAGTTCGCCAGCGTTCTTAGCTGCGTGGGCCGAATCTCGCGGGCCTAAGAATCGGGTCGAAGAATAAAGAGTGCGATCAAAAGGCGCCGCACTCGCGCCCGCCGTCGCTCGACGCTCAGAATATTGGTGGTTAATTGAAGGAGATTGACGTCGCAGCCACCGCTCCTGCGGTTTTTCGCTTGCCCACTACACTCTCAACAACTTGGAGCAAAGTGCCGGAATCGTTCTCTAAGAGCGAATCTGATTTTGTAAAGTAGGCTGCCGCGCCTTCCTTATTTGAGCTTCGCTTCGTTTTGTTGACCAAGGTCCGAGAGCACGATGACAGGAATGTCGGCGGTTTGAGGATCGTGTTTCAAAGCACGAAGAACCCCCAAGCCGTCGAGCTTTGGCAGCATCATGTCTAGTAAGATGAGGAGATGAGGTTGGGAATGCGTTCTCGGGCCATCAGCAAGGCGGCTTCTCCGTCCACCACGCTGACTACGTCGTAGCCAGCTTTCACCAGTGCTCGTTCGCTGGCGAGCCGCAGAAATCGACTGTCGTCTACCAGCAGGATCATCATTTTCAAGAAGTCTCCCCTCACATCCGGGGCGAAC
>PLEA01000503.1 GCA_003136335.1 Acidobacteriaceae bacterium
TTCTGCACGTCAGTGCGGATGAGCCTGACGCGCAGTTTGTCGCCCACATCGAGTCCCTGTGCACCTTGGGCAAGAAGTCCCTCGATGTGCGGCTGGAAACTGCGAACGAAAGTTCCGTGCTCGGTCACACCGCTGACGATAGCATCGAAGACCTCGCCAATCCGGTGCTGCATAGCAACCGCTGCGAGGCGCTTCGCCATGTCGCGCTCTACTTTCTTGGCCGCGTCTTCTTTTTGCGTACAGTTGGCGGCAATGGCGGTTAGCTCGTCATCGGAGTAAGGATTCTTCTGCCCTGCGAGCATGGCTTTAATCAGACGCTGAGTGACGACATCGACGAAGCGCCGGTTGGGCGCGGTGGAGTGCGTGTAATCCTGAACCGCCAGACCGAAGTGTCCTGGGGCAACTTCGCCGGGACGCTCCAGGACATATTCCCCGGGACCGATGAGTTTAATCACTGCCAGGGAAAGATCGGCGAAGTGATCGGGATCGGCCGCTTTACGGCGCAACAGGAAATCATTCAGCGCCTTGGAATCTGGCTGCGCGGGAAGTTTCTCGCCTTTGGTCGCGGCCAGTTGCACGATGCGGTCCCAGCGCTCGGGAGTGCGCACGATCCGGCGCAGCGAGGAAACTTTTTCGAGCATGCGAGCGACCACGCCGTTGGCTGCAACCATAAAGTCTTCGATTAACTCTGTGGCATGGTTTTTCTGCTGTTTCACAACGTCGATCACCTGATCGTCGAGCATCAGAGGCTGAAGTTCGTCGGTCTGCAGACTCAGCGCTCCATGCTGGAAGCGCTGATCCTTTAATTTCTGCGCGACTTGATCCTGCAATTTCAATTGCGCCTGCAGGTCGCTGGACGCGGCGACTTTCGGCGGAGCAGGCGACTTCCCTTCCAGCCATGCGCCAACACTGTTGTATTGCAGTTGAGCCTTGTTACGGACAACAGCGCGATAAACGCTGGGAGACTTCAGGCCTCCAGTGGAATCGACCACGAATTCAATCACGACAGAAAGGCGATCCTGGTTTTCGAGCAGAGAAGTTATACCCGTGGAAAGTTCTTCGGGCAGCATCGGGAAGTTGCGAACTCCGGCATAGACCGTCGTAGTCTCGCGCGCGGCGTGCTGATCGATGGGGGTGTTCTTGGGGACGAAGGCATCGACATCGGCGATGCCGATCATAATTTTCACGTCGCCATTCGAGAGGCGTTCGGCTACTTCGATCTGATCGAGGTCGCGCGAAGTGTCGTTATCAACGGATGACCAAAGCAGATTGCGCTGGTCGCGGACATCAGCAGTGGGGCTGACTTGCGGGGGATGGGCTTTCAGTTCGGCAAGTTGCTGCGGAACCTGAGGAGGAAAATCCGGCTCGAAGCCGCGCTGCTGCATGATTTCTTTTGCCGTGGTTTGCAGATCGAGATGCGACGGATTGGCGTCTTGCATGAACTCCCCATTGCGGAAGCGAGATGGATTGAGGCTATCACGGCACGCACGGATAACGCGGCGGCGGTTCGAGAGTAAGTTGTCGGGATATGCCGATGGAAATCTCGCGGGAAAAAAGCTTGCCGATGGGCGAGTGCGGGTGATCGGATGCAGGCCGTTTCGGGAAAACGCGGTTGCAGAGCAGGTACCCCCCTTCCCCCGACCTCTTGCGAAAACCTTGACTGGCACGGAGTCTGCAAAACTTCGTTGCAAAATATTGATAACACAACACTTAAAGGTAAAACTCTTGAAAGCAAAGAGTTAACGGCGTGCTGGCTAACTCGAGCTGCACCGATCATCTGCTTACTTGCACTGGAAGACACGGTCAGATGTCACTCCCGGCCTCTGCAAAAGCTAGCTGCCGTGTAAGCGCCCGACGTCGGCGTTGGTATAGACGCGAGTGGCGCTGCGCTTATGAGCTTTCCAGAAAGAGGCCGTTTCGGCGAGGGTAACACCGTACCCGCGGAAGCGCAGGGACTGCACATCCGTCAGCCCTGTGACCCCGACGTCGACGATGCTGGCTGGGATCTCGCGGGGCGGTTCGGCGGAGGTGAGCTCGATCATGCTGGGCATTGAGTAACCGTAATAGATCGGAAACAGATCTGCCTGATGCTGAAGTTCGGGATTTGCGATGAAAGGTTGATTGCCGATAACCGGTGCGATTTCGGTGAGACTTGGGGCCTCCGGGAGCGGGGCTTCCAGCGAAAGGGACGGCGTGGCAATGGACCGCGCGAACAGGGCTGAGCCGGAGGTCATCAGGTATTGCGGACCCACGGGAAAGTTGGTGTCCTGGGCGGCGGCGATTCCAACCAGGGCAAACAATAAGCAGGACAAACTAGCGAGACGCATATAAAGGCCTCCGGTATTTCCACTCGTAATTATGAAACGAAAAGCGGAGAATTACCAGAGCCGTTCGGCCCCAATTGAGGCGACTGGTGCGGGTTCTGCAGTATTGTAAACCAGGATCACGGTGCCCGAGAACCAGTGTCGTCCATCGCGTCGTAGCTTTCTCTCTCCCNNCGTGAGAACCTGTGCCGTCCCTGCGGGACTTGGTTCCTCTTTTCCGCTTACCCCCGGACTTACGTCCGGGGCTAATATATGCCGCCGCTGCGCGGCTGGATCTCGGTTGGTTCGTACCACCGCTTTCCCAAAGGTAAGGTAGCAGACAAAAGCAAGCTCTCGGCACAGAGTTCGTACCCCCGTTCACCAGCGCCTGGTGCCGAAGGTCTTCCGGACGCCCACGGTCATGTAGCGGCCCCAGGGGCCGTTATTGCCCAGATCGGCGACGCCCAGGTTTTTGTCACGCGCGCCTAGACGATCGAACAGGAAGTGCTGGGTCACGCGAAACTCGAATCCCTTGTCGATATAGATCCCGACTCCCCAGGAGTGCTCAATTCCGATCGCATCCGGCGACCAAGTATAGAGCGTCTTCGGTATTGTCTTGCCGAACAGGAATGTGGGCGCTCCGTACACCATGAACCTGCGCAGCGGACCGCGGCCAAAGGGACGAACTTCCAGAATTCCCGATAGCATGTAGCGCGCGAATAGGCTGCAGGGCGCGTTGACGCCGCCGTACTGCCCCGCGTTGCCGGCACAGAGATTGGGATCAATCTCGTTATGCGGAGGCGCCAGGTCAAACTGTGCCCAGCCCCAGAGCATGCCCCGCGGGAAAAACATGCGCTCCTCGGGATCCGCCTCGTGCCAACCGCCCTGCGAAGTATTGTTTGGCGAACCATTACCCTGAGAGCCATTCGCCTGCGAATTTAAAGACGAGGCAATTTGCGCTGCCGCCATCGAGAGGAGTACAGGAACTGCGAACAGCCATGCCCACCTTTTCATTGAGCCTCCGAAATGAGTTCAGTCCTTCTGATTATGGCTTGCCGGACTCCAGACAGGCGTGCATGCTTGGCTGGGGATGGCAGGATTCGACGAGAGTCCGGTTGAGTAGAGCGCACCATTGTAACCTGCACGGGCCGCGAAACCGGGGCGGGCGCGGGGATGCAGACAGTTTGCTTTTTGGCAAAAAGACTCCTGACGCTTCCCAACTCGCCTGGGCTTGGACCCGCCTGAGCCTAAGCCTTCTCAACGAACTCCGTGACGCCTTCCAGAATTCATATCCCATACCCGATTTATTCCATTCATAGTACGTTCACACTAGGGAATAGCCATAACCCACGCCAAAACAAGGGTCTGCGGTTTGGTGGGCGGATTGCACAAAGGAGAGATACGGCGCAACCCAGGAACCCTATGCCCCAAGAGATTTCCGTCTCGTACCAGGCGATCAAGAGCAAGGTCTACCGATTGATCGATTCCCTTGTGGTCGGTGAAAAGAGCGAGGCTGAGGTGCAGGAGTCTATCCACCGCTGGTGGGCCCTGATCCATCCGGCCGACCGGCCCATCGCCCAGAAATACTTATTGATGGTGCTGGGGCGCTCCGCTTCCGCCTTGGACTGCATGGGAGACGCGTTTCTTTCGGTGAGCACTTGTGAAGTAGCCCGACCGCAAATGGCCGATTCCCCGCTTCCGGGCAAACGCATGCGCCTGCTGGAACGAATGGTTAAGGAAAACTCGGTCCGAACTGCTGTCTAGTCCGGTTCCAATCGGCCGCGAGACACAAAATTTACATTTCTCTGGTTGCGTTGAGTCTCCGTTCGTCTGTATCTTTAGTCTCATCCCTGCAGAAATTTGCAACATAGGAGTCAGGAATGAGACCATCCGCCGTAAGACTGGGTAAGGTAGGAAGCTTTCTTGCTTTCGGAGTGCTCCTAATTATGGCCACATCGCTGTTTGCAGGCTCGGGTGTCTACAGCTTCACGCTCAACTCCATCGACGGCAAGCCGACGCCACTGGCCGACTACAAGGGCAAGGTCGTTCTTCTGGTGAACGTCGCCAGCCAGTGCGGCTACACTCCGCAATACAGCGCGCTCGAAGCCATTTACGAGAAGTACAAGGACCAAGGCTTCGTGATCCTCGGCTTCCCGGCCAACAACTTCGGGGCGCAGGAGCCGGGGACGAACGAGGAGATCAAGACTTTCTGTACACGGAAATACAGCGTGACCTTCCCGATGTATTCGAAAATCTCCGTGAAGGGAGCAGACCAGGCGCCGCTGTACTCCTACCTGACAAAGGAAACGAACTCCGGCATTGCTGGAGACATCAAGTGGAACTTCACGAAGTTCCTGATGGATCGCGACGGCAAGGTCGTTCAGCGCTTCGAACCGGCGGTGACGCCGGATTCAAAGGAAGTGACTGCGGCGATCGAGAAGCAGTTGAAGCCGTAAACGCGCTCCGTCCTGGAGCCTGAGTTTGTGGCTGGCGATTTCGTCACGTTTGGACCAACCCCTAGCCACTCATCCCTTCGAGAGCGCACTCTGATTCTGCAAATGTCGCAGGAAGGCGCGGTGTACGCGGCTGCGAAAGTGTTGTTTGAGCTGCAGGATTCCCACGCGCCGGTAAGCGCCTTCATCGGCGAGGGGCAGGAAACGGCAGCCTTCCCGTTTCTCTACCGCCATCTCGGGCACCACCGAAACTCCTGTCCCGGCGGCCACCATGGCCAGGATCGTCGTGAATTGACCGCTTTCAAACACCACATTGGGTTGCAAGCGGGCGCGTCCGCAGGCCGCCAGAGTGTTTTCGCGAAAGCAATGGCCCTCCTTGAGCAAGAGGAATGGATCGTTTTCGATCTGCGAAAGATGGACGCGGGGCGCCGAACCCAGCCGATGACTCGCGGGAACAACCACGTAAAGCCGTTCGCGAAAGAGTTCACGACTCAAACAGTGGGCGGTGTGCACTGGCAGCGCAAGCAGAGCCAGATCCACCGTGCCCTCGTGGAGCAGGTTAAGGAGTTCGCTGGTGACTCCTTCGACTACGCTGATCTGAATTCGCGGAAACATCCGGGCAAAACTCGCCAGACAGGAAGGCAGAAAATAGGGCGCGATGGTGGGGATGGCTCCGATCACCAGCCGTCCGCGCTCGGCTCCCGCCATCTCCTGGATTTCCAACTTGGCGTCGGCCACCTGGCGAACAATCGCCTCGGCTCGCGGCAGGAAGGCCTCGCCCAGTTGGGTTAAGCGAACGGTGCGTCCCAGCCGATCGAATAGCCGCGTTCCCAGTTCATCCTCAAGCTTGCGCACCTGTTGGGAAAGTGAGGGCTGGGCGAGATGTTCCTGTTGCGCGGCGCGGGTAAAGCTGCCGGTCCGGGCGACTGCGCAAAAATAGCGGAGCTGATGAATCTGCATTTTCGAGTCGTAGGGACGTTGCAAGCAACGTCTCTACGAGTGCTAAAGGAAACAACTATGCTTGAAATAGTAACTATATCTTAGACCTATGCCACACCGGGCGCTAGAGTGGAAGCGAAAAGGAGGCTATTTCATGCCTGAGAAGCAGAAAGTCCCGGTGGTGAAAGCAGGCGACGTCACCCAGCGGGTCGGAGTGGAAGTCATCCGCGCACGCGGAGTAGACGTCGAGAAGCTGATCAAAATGTTAATCGCCAACGCGGCCGCAGAATTTGCCAGCACCTATTACTACTACACGATCCTTCGCATGCACCTTGCCGGCCACGAAGACTACAAAGAAATCTGTGAGGATGCGCGTCTGGAGGACCGCGCTCATTGGGAACTGATTGTGCCTCGCATTTACGAACTGGGTGGCGAGTTGCCGAATGACTTGCCTGCGTTTCACGACCAGGCGGGCTGTCGCGCAGCCAAACTGCCCGATCCGCCGACGGCGGTGAACATTCTGACTCTGCTGCTGGAGTCGGAGCGCTGTGCGATCCGCAGTTGGATTGAGATTTGCGACTTGACCTTCGGCAAGGACCCGCGTACTTACGATATGGCGGCGCGGATTCTGAATGAAGAGATTGAGCACGAGGCCTGGTTCATCGAGCTGCTGGCCTATGAGCGGGATGGCAAGAGCATTCCTTCCGGTCACTTCCGACGCGGGGAGCCGGGACACGCCCCCTACAGCAAGAACACGGGCTTCTACAATCCGTAGAACTCCGGCTAGAGTGGTCTTCGTCTACAGTGGTTCTGCCTGGCTTCGCGGCCAGGCAGGACCATCGCTAAATATGAATCAAGAGCCAGAGGTGTTTCAGATCGTGCTGCTGCTTTCCGACGACGAACGCTCAATCCAGGTGAAACGGGAAGAACATATCTGGGACGCAGCTTTCGCCGCAGGCATTTCCCTCCCAGCGATGTGCCATCAGGGTTATTGTCTGACCTGTGCAGGCCGGCTGGAAAATGGAGGAGAAGTGGACCAGGCGGATTCGCTGGTATATTTCCCGGCGGATCGCGAGGCGGGATTCATTCTGCCCTGCACTGGGAAACCGCGCTCCGACTTGCGAATCCGCACCCAACAGCAGAACCAGATGCGCGAATTTCGAAAACGGAGTGGACTTCCCGCGCCGTATTCGTGGAGCAAGGATTAGAGCTGGGGGCCAGCGGCCCAAATAGCATCGAACAGCGAAGGACTTATCAACAGTTCCTTTCGGTTTGCCCGTAATTCGGGAGCAGTCAATTTACGATTAGATGGCGATGAAGTGTTCCGGATCAGCTTTCTGACGAGGTCGATGGAGTTGATCTTGCAGAACCGCTGAAGAGCAGTATAATTCGAGCGAATCGGTGCTGAAAAAGGAGATCCCAATCGTATGCCCTCCTTTCGCGCTTCCTTGCGTAAACTCAAGGTTTCGTATGTTCTGGAATTCGCCTCGCTATTTTTGATTCCTACAGGCATCCTCCTACCCAATGCTGCGGGACATGGATCGGTGGACGCTCAAGAAAGTGGGCCACTACCGCAATCCTCAGAGCCATGCCCTCAAGAGCCGCAGGCTCAACAGCCGCAGGCTCCGGTATCGAAGTACGATAAGGCCATCTTTCTGAAGCCGATTCCAAACGATCAGCTCGCATTTCTGAATCAGGTCGCGGGAAAGCCTTCGGGTGACGCCGTTCGAGACAAACAATTCCGCAAATTAATGCAGACCGTGATCCCCAATCCCATGTTTCATTACGGCTGGGACATGCCGCTTGCCGACGCGCTCGACGCGGTGCTGAAAGGTTCGCCTCAGCCTGTTCAGATCCGCGACGGGAGATACGTGATCGTGTCCGGCCGGAGTGGGCCCTACCTTGCGGGCCGAGGATTTATATGGATTGATATGCACGATGGCGTCGCCTTGGGCGGGTTCTACTTCCATCCAACGAATGGCGAACCTACGCCGTCGGTCACAGTTTTTTCCAGGCAGGTGAAGAAAAAATCCCTCGGGCTGAGCCAGCTTCCCCCAGCATTTGCAGAGGACTTGAGCCGCTGGTCCCGGGAATTGAGCGTTCCGCCCGTTACTACACGCTATTTCATCGGCGGCATCAGCAAAAAGATTCTGCTGGAGCACGATGAAGATTATTGTGCGCCTGTGGTCGAGACGACCGCGCCCTCTGAAAACGATTGCGAACAGATGAATGCGGACGCCGCCGACGTCGATATGAACGCTGCCTCTTATCTGGACCAGACTCACTACGCAACCAATGCGACGGCGTGGATGATCACTGATCCGGACCAGATCGCATGGATTCAGGTCCGGGACAACACCTGCAGGGTTGGTCCGGATCCGCTGGGATGCCACATCCGTATGACGCGCGAACGCACGCACGTGATCATCAGGCGAAATCCCATGCCACATCTACCGCATGGGTAGCTGCGAACTAGTGAAGACTTCCAAGGCGGGTCGTTACCGTTGTATTCACAGTTGGGCCAACTCCCAGATGGTCGGGAAACCGGAGACTATGCGGTTGTTGGCGCAACATCGCCTGTAACGACCCAGCCGAAAATATGCGAGATGCGTTCTAGCGCCAAAACTGCTGTTAAATGTCGTAGTACAGCGCGAATTCGTAGGGGTGCGGCCGCAGGCGGATGGCGTCCACTTCCTTCGTGCGCTTGTAATCGACGTAGGTCCGCAGCAGTTCCTCGGTAAAGACATCGCCCTTCAGCAGGAAGGCGTGATCGCGCTGCAGCGCGTCCAGTGCGTCTTCGAGCGAGCCGGGCATCGACGGAATGTTTGCCAACTCCTCGGGGTCGAGTTCGTAGATGTCTTTGTCCAGCGGTTGGCCGGGGTCCATCTTGTTCTCGATGCCGTCGAGGCCGGCCATCAACATGGCGGCAAATGCCAGGTACGGATTGCAGCTCGGGTCTGGCGGCCGGAACTCCACTCGTTTGGCCTTGGGAGCAATCGAATACATCGGAATCCGGCAGGCCGCCGAGCGATTGCGCCGCGAGTAGGCGAGATTCACCGGGGCCTCAAATCCGGGCACGAGCCGTTTGTAGGAATTTGTGGTGGGCGCGATGATCGCGGAAAGCGCAGGGCCGTGCTTGATCAGGCCACCGACGTACAAGAGCGCAAGCTGCGACATCCCAGCGTATCCGTCGCCCGCAAACAACGGCTCATCGGCCTTCCACAGCGACTGGTGGGTGTGCATGCCGTTGCCGTTATCGCCAAAGATTGGCTTGGGCATGAACGTGACCGTTTTGCTGCGATGGTTGGCCACGTTCTTCACGATGTACTTGTAGAGCAGCATCTTGTCGGCCGAGCGCACCAGCGAGTCGAACTTCAAATCAATTTCCGTTTGACCGCCCGAGGCTACCTCATGATGGTGGCATTCCACGTCCATGCCGCAGCTTTGCATGGTCAGCATCATCTCGGAGCGCAGGTTTTGATAATGGTCGGTGGGCGCCACGGGAAAGCAGCCTTCCTTGTAGCGCGGCCGGTATCCCAGATTGTTCTCTTCCCTGCCCGAATTCCAGCGGCCCTCTTCGGCGTCGATGTAGTAAAAGCCATACTGTTCGCGCTGATCGAAGCGCACGTTGTCGAAGATGAAAAATTCGGCCTCGGCGCCAAAGTACGCCGTGTCGGCAATGCCAGTCGCGGTCAGGTAGATCTCAGCTTTCCTGGCGATGTAGCGGGGATCGCGGTCATAGCGCTGCTTGGTGACCGGATCGACCACGTCGCACACCAGCACCAGCGTGGCGACTTCGGTAAAGGGATCGAGCAAATGAAAGTTCGGGTCCGGCTTCAGCAGCATGTCACTCTCATGGATGCCCGCCCATCCCCGGATCGACGAGCCATCGATTCCAAACCCGTCTTCAAAACAGGATTCTGTCAATTGGCCGATGGGATAGGAGACGTGGTGCCACAGCCCGGGAATATCGGTGAAGCGCAGGTCGAGAATCTTCGCGTCGTGCTTCTTCGCGAACGCGAGAACGGTCTTGGCGTCAGCCATGAAGACTCCTTGCCGGGAAGCAAATCTGTTCGGAAATTTAGCGAACGGTCGCGGACAGTCCGGCAGGGGGCAGGCTGTTACAATCGGTCGCGTTGTGCAGACCGAGGAGTGTAAAGCCAGTCGCCAACGCTGGCAATTCGATTGTTCTTATAGCGGGGATAACGCGACTTTATACTGAAGCTCTCAGCTCTCAGCTTTCAGCCATCCCGATTGGTTTCCGGGATCACAGCGCTGAACCGCTTTGGCTGATAGCCGATAGCTGACAGCTGACGGCTGACGGCTTAGAGCTTTCCATGGACTTCGACCAGCTCGAAACCTTCCTCGAAGTGGCGCGGCACGCATCGTTCTCGCGCGCGGCGGAGAAGCGTTTCCGGACTCAGCCTGCGATTTCGTCGCAAATTCGCGGGCTTGAGGAGGAAGTCGGCGCTAAGCTGTTCGACCGCTCAGGCGGCAAAGTGTCTCTCACAGCCGCCGGCAAGGCCTTTCAGAAGTATGTCGA
Source organism: Acidobacteriaceae bacterium (assembly GCA_003136335.1). The sequence goes on from PLEA01000503.1 coordinate 10,239, forward strand.
GGAGACTCTCGACGCTCGCAAGGCGATGCTCGTCTCCATTGCCGAGATGGAGCGCGTGCCCCGTGGCGAAATCATTGTGGGCGCGAATGAAGGCACCTGCCTGCACATCCTGCCCTATGTTTTTGCCGACTTCAAGAAACAATATCCTGACGTTTCGGTGAACATTAAACGGGCTGACTACGGCAAGATTCTCGAATCGATTATTGACAACTCGGTCGACTTCGGCGTCATTTCCCTTCCCGTAACCGACCCGCGCCTGACGGTGGTGCTCATCCATCGCGATGAGTTGATTGTGATCGCGCCGCCGCAGCATCCTCTGGGAAAGATGAAGTCGACCACCATTGCCGACGTTGCCAAGTTTCCGCTGGTCGTTCCCAAGGCTGGACATACTCGGGATGCTATCGAGCAACTGTTTCACGAGCGCCGCCTGAAGCCAAACTTCACCATGGAACTGGATTCCAGCGAACTGCTGAAGCGCTTCGTGGCCGCCGACGTGGGCGTCGGATTCATCGCCCGGTCAAACGTGGAGGACGACGTTCGCGCCAAAGTTCTCGCCGCCATTCCCATCGCCGACGCTCAGGTGCGCCGCGATCTGGCGCTGGTCTTCCGCAAAGATAAAGCTCTCAGCCGCGCCGCCCTGGCCTTCATTGACATTGCGGTGAAGCACAAATCCACGGAAGAATTGGTGCATACCCCAAGTCGATGATGAAGGCGACCTCCAGACTTCTGCTCCTGACGCTTCTTGCCGGGCTCTGCCTGCCGGACGTGGGGCAAGGTGCGTCCTCGCAGAAGCCGCTCGCGCAGATGCCGGCCTCAGCCCGCCAGTTAATCGCGATCAAAGTTACCGGAAGCAAGCGGTTCCGCGAAGAGGCTGTCGCGGCGGCGACTGGACTGCAGATGGGCACTGCCGTCAACGACGACGACTTCAAGAAAGCTGCCCGCCGCCTGGGCGACATGGGAGTCTTCACCGAGATCGGGTACACCTTCTCTTATTCCTCCGCGGGAACCAGGCTCGAACTGCACGTGACAGATGCCGCGAAGTTTCTCCCGGCGCGCTTTGAGGATTTTGTCTGGTTCTCCGACGCCGAACTTCGCCAGCGCATCAAGCAACACGCCCCGCTGTTTGACGGAGAACTGCCGCTTTACGGCCGCCTGGCCGACGAGGTTTCCGACGTGCTTCAGGCCATGCTGGTCGAGAACTCGATTCCCGGACACGTCGAGTATCTGCGGACGGGAAAACCTGACGGTCCCATCGAGTCGATTAATTACCATGTGAACGATGTTCTGATTTTAGTCCGGAACATCGAGTTCACTGGCGCGTCGGCTGACGATCTGCCCGCGCTCAAAGCTGCGGGAGAGCGCCTTCCCGAGCACGAATACTCCCGCAGCCGCCTCAATGTGCTCGTCCAGCGGCAGCTTCTTCCTGTCTATTACGAGCGCGGCTATCTGAAGGCGACGTTCGGCGAGCCCCAACCGAAAGTCGTGAAGCAGCCAGCCGCCGAAACCGAAGACGGCCCACGCAACCAGACCGTAGTCGATGTGACATTTGCAGTCACGCCCGGGCAGCAGTACAAGTTGAAAAGCCTCGAGTGGACGGGCAACCATGCCTTCCCCACCGATACGCTGCAGAGAATGGTACGCGCGGAGCTCGGGAAACCCGCCAACACGATACGTCTTGGCGATAACCTGAAGGACATCCAAAAGCTCTACGGATCGCGTGGATTCATCACGGCCACCATCAAGCCGGACGCCACATTTGACGACGAAGCGGGCACCGTCGCAATTCGCCTCGACGTGACGGAAGGCTATGTCTATCACATGGGCGAACTTGAATTCCGCGGCCTCGACAACAGCCTGATGGCGAAACTCCGCAACGCCTGGAAGATCCGCTTCGGGGAGGTTTACGACTCGACGTACCTCAGCGAATATCTGCCTGCAGCCCACAAGCTGCTCCCGCCGGCCTTGGACTGGGATGTGGCGTCGCACGTGACTGCCAACGGCCGCGACAAGACCGTCGACGTCGATCTCATCTACTCAGTGAAAGCGCCGAAATAGGGCTTGCCGTACGGTCAGGACTCTGTTGAGGTGCTTGTTCGTTTCTTGGAACAGTTTCTGACGGTTTGTTTGGGGACGCCTCTCGTCTGTTTGTCTTGTGCCCTCTTTTCCGAAGCAGAACTTGAAGAAGCGGCTTCCAGTGTATTTGTGAAGTCCGCAAGGCTTGGCGCACAGGCGCGCTCAGCGTTCCGGATATGACGAGTCTCGTCGCGAATCGTCAGCGATAGATTTTGCAGTAAGAGGCTTTGCCCGGGCCCTCCCCCAACACAATCCGGGCGTTTAGGCCGGGATGCGCGCCCACGCTCCCCGCATTTTTTCTTACGCTGCGTGATGAGAACTTGTAACTTCTCATCGGTTGGATCATCCTCTAAGCCAGAGGCTGTGCCGCCAGCATCGCTCGGGTGCCAGCCCACAAGGAGATCTGCGATGAATGCACCAGTTCGGAAAGTGGGATTCCTTCTGTTGAACCTAGTTGTAATTTCAGGCCTAGCGGCTTCCTCCGCCTTCGCGGCCAAGGCAAAAACCTTCACCGGGACGGTCAGCGACTCCATGTGTGGCGCCAAGCACACCATGCCGGGCGACGATGCCAACTGCACCCGCATGTGCGTCGGCAAGGGAGCGAAGTACGCTCTGGTATCGGGCGACAAAGTCTACACTCTCGACACCAGCGACAAAGCAGCCTTGGCAACTCTCGACAAAAATGCAGGCGCTAGAGTTACCGTTATGGGAACAGAGAAGGACAACACCATCGCCGTGACCGGCGTCACCGCCGCTCCCTGACCCGGCTTGGTTCGACGTCCAGCGGGGACCGCGCCAGCGCTCCCCGCATTGTTTTTTTTGCATCTCGCCTGCAAATTCATATTTCCTTTGCAAAGCATTGTGTTAGATTGTGCATTCTTGACAATCAATTTCCTTTCCGGAGGATCACCGATTTGGGCAAAGACATGGTTCCGAAGCGGATTTTCTTTACTAAGGGAGTGGGGAAACACCGCGAGCGGCTGACTTCGTTCGAATTGGCGCTGCGCGACGCCGGTATCGCTGCCCAGAACCTGGTTCGTGTCTCCTCCATCTTCCCGCCCAACTGCAAGCTGCTCGCTCGCAAGGAAGGTGTGAAGTATCTCCATCCCGGCGAAGTGGTTTTCGCCGTGGTCGCCGAAAACTCCACGCGCGAGCCTCACCGGCTGCTGGCTTCGTCGATCGGCGTGGCCATTCCCGCCGACCGCAACACCTACGGCTATCTCAGTGAGCACCATTCCTTTGGCGAAACCGAGGACGCCGCTGGGGAATATGCCGAGGAACTCGCCGCCGAAATGCTCGCCACCACCCTCAACGTGGAATTCGACCCTGACCGCTCCTGGGATGAGAAGAAGCAGATCTACCGTCTGTCCAACAAAATCGTGCGCACCGCAAACGTGACTCAGTCGGCCGTGGGCGATAAGCGAGCGCTGTGGACTACGGTCATCGCCTCGGCCGTGTTGATCTTCGACTGATGGCGTTCGCTTGGCGTGAGCTTCACAGCGTCCCCGTAGTTCCCCGGCCGCGGCGACGGCCTTCCGTCCAACCTTCGTTCGTAGCGGCTGCTTCGACGATGAACTATTGCGCCTGGGCAATTACTCTCCCGCCGTTATTTATCTTGGATCGATTTCTAAGTATCTGAATCAAATAGAGTTGATAGAAATAAAGTCGATAGCCCGTCTCAGTGGGAGTAGAACTTTGGTAACCCCTACCTTAGCCGGATGTAACGCTCCGATAACAGGAATCGGCTAATATAGATGTGGTAGGAAAGACACAGAACGAGGAGTAGTTGTGGACATCGAAACACGCAGAAAGAAGCAACAGGCCCTGATGGTGCAGTTAGTGGAGCGAAAGGTGCGATCCCGCGCCAAGCAGATCTATGAAACACGCGGTCAGGAGGATGGTCAAGCCCTGCAGGACTGGTTTCAGGCAGAGTCGGAAGTCCTTGGAAACAGTATTCTTGCGCCGCTATACCGCCGACTCCGGACGGGCAGTCACGACACCCAGGAAGGCAATTCCAGCCAGGATTCTATCCCTCAAGATTCCGCGGCCTGCGAGACCAGCGCCTAGAATTCTCCCGGGCCGATTATCTTAATTTACAGCGTCGCAACTTGAATCTCTTGTGCGCCCCCGCGCCCTTTGTGGTTTATGTTTCTGGCTACTTCCTGGAGGCAGCTTTAGCGCCCTTGCGCGCGCCGCCAGCCTTCTTCGCCTTGTCCAACCGCTCGATCACAGCGGCCACGATGATGGGCAGCCCAACGGTCGCGTCCACGAAGACTTCGCCAAACTTCCCGCCTTCCGACGGAGGCACGAACTTGCCCCAGGAGATCGCCTCGCTATAAGGACTGCCGGATAATCCGCCCCAGTATACCGGCTCCGGGCAAATTCTGAGCCCGTAGTGATAGCGCTTCAAGGGTACGTTTTCTCCCAACCGCCGGTGCCTGAGTTCGATGAACGGCCCAAACTGCTGCGACCAGTTGCGCGGCACTCCTCCGCCGATGGTGAAAATTCCCAGCTTCTTCTGCCGCAGCAGGGTCGCGGCAAAATGCTCGAGATCTTCGAACGGATCAAATCGGATCTTGTGTCTTCCCGTGGATTCTCTCAGCCGGTTGTTCAGCGCCGTGTCCAGACCCAGTTCGGAGTCGCTGAACGCCGGCACAAACACCGGCACTCCCTGTTCATACGCGGACTTCAGAATTCCCCGCTGCCCCTGATTGCGCTTCGCCAAATATGCTCCGATGGCGTGATTCAGCTTGTATGAGCACATCACCTCGTTGTGGTCCCAGGCCTCAAGAACGGCCGCCATGACTTCCTCGACGTCGTCCAGGTTCTGCTCGGGCTCGAGGGTGTCGTAGACGCGGTTGTAGCCCTGCTCGTAAAGCTCCTCATCGGAAACTTCCGGATTGGCGCGAAAGTGCGCCCGCCCGGTGGCCTCGACCAATCCGTGAGCCATCAGCGCACCGGTGGAGACAATCGCATTCACAATGCCGCGATCAATCAACTCGGTGACGATCAGTCCCTGCTTGGCCACGGTCATCGCCCCAGCCAGAGTCATCACGATGAATGCGTCTTCGTCAAGCGCCATCGCTTCGAGCACGTCGGCGGCCTCACCCAGTTGCCGTCCCGTAAAGGCGGTCTTGGCCATCGCCCGCACCAGATCGTCGATCGACCTCACTTTACCCAGATCCAGCGGCTCGAGCGGAATCAGACGGTCTTCAATGGGATTGTGCAGATGACGGTCTTTGCCCTCACCCCCTGAGCCATGTGCCTGCCCCTGATTCGAATGCTGCTTCGAGTTGCCACGATTGCCGTGTTTCAACGCAAACCTCCCAAGCTGATCCAACCTAACTCTTTGATCCCCGACCCACTACTCTACAGGAACCGCGAGACTGGATGCCACGCGCGATCGCCGACGCCGGCGATTCCTCATTTAAACTGCCAAGCATGTCCGGTAAGCGCAGTTTTGAAGAACAAATCGCGGCTCTCGACGCGCTTCGCCAACTGCCGGAAGAAGCCCGCGCCGGGCCGTTACGCAAGGCGCTGGCCCATCGCAATAATTTCATCGTGGCAAAAGCGGCGGATCTTGTGCGCGAATTCCGCATGGCACCGCTGAGCCCGGAACTGCTGAATGCGTTCGACCGCTTCTTCGAAAATCCTGTAAAAACCGATCCGCAATGCTGGGCCAAGAACGCGCTCAGCCGCGCACTCGCCGCGCTGGATCACCAGGAGGCGGAGGTTTTTCTCCGCGGGATGCGGCACATCCAGATGGAACCGGTCTGGGGAGGCAGTTCCGACACTGCCGGAACTTTGCGGGCCACTTGCGCGATGGCGCTCGTGCAATGTCGCAGCCTGACCGACGCGGATTTGCTGACGCACCTTGTCGAACTGCTGGGCGATAAGGACAAGTCAGTTCGAGCGGAGGCAGTGCGGGCGATCGAACAGGTTGGGTCGGCACCGGCTTCGCTTCTGCTCCGCTTGAGAGCCATTCTCGGCGCCGACGAACCCGAAGTGCTGGGCGCCTGCTATAGCGGAATCTTGCGCCTCGAGGGCCTCGGTGCAATCCCTTGGATCCGACGTTTCCTCACCACGGCTGACGACTCCGCTGCCGAAGCAGCTCTCGCGATTGCCGGAACGCATTCCCCCGAGGGCTTCCATGCTCTGCGGGAATGCTTCGCTAAGGCAGACGATCCGTGGTGGCATTCCGTTCTGCTTTCCGCCATCGCCCTCACGCGCCAGGATGCGGCGCTGGAATTTCTACTCGAACTGGTTCGCACGGAATCGCCCGGCGCCGAGGGCGCGATCGAAGCCATTCTCCGCTCCATGCCCTCGCAGGAGGTGATCAATCGCCTGGAAAAACTAGTCGCTGGCAGTCCTAGACTGGCTCGCGTCTTTGTGGCACATCACAAAGTGTCCTCCTGATCGGCGAACTCCTAAACCGCGGCGATGCGGCGTGCCTCCAGCTGAAAGCTGAGCGCTGACGGCTTCGGATGCTATATTGTTCGCGGAGGTCGCAACGCTTGCCCCCTGAAAAATTCCGCGTCGCCCTGGTGCAGATGTCCTGCGGCCCGGAGCCAGAACAGAATCTGGAGAAGGCACTGAGCCGCGTGGCCGACGCCGCTGGACGCGGTGCCAAGGTCGTGTGCCTGCCCGAACTTTTTCAGACCCAGTATTTCTGTCAGCGCGAAGATCATTCGCTGTTTGATTTGGCCGAACCGATTCCCGGCCCGACTACCGAAAAACTGTCTGCTTCCGCGCGCAGCAATGGCGTGGTTCTGATCGCATCGCTATTTGAAAAGCGGGCCGCCGGCGTCTACCACAACACTGCGGCGATCTTTGACAGCGATGGTTCCCTGCGCGGCCTCTACCGCAAGATGCACATTCCCGATGATCCGCTCTACTACGAAAAGTTCTATTTCACTCCCGGCGACCTCGGCTTCCGCGCCCTCGACACCAGCGCTGGGCGCCTCGGCACCCTGGTCTGCTGGGACCAGTGGTATCCCGAGGGCGCGCGGCTGACGGCTTTGCAAGGCGCTCATGTTCTCTTCTATCCGACAGCAATCGGCTGGCATCCCGCGGAGAAGGCCGAGTTCGGCGTGGCCCAGCACGACGCCTGGCGCACCATCCAGCGGTCTCACGCCATCGCCAACGGCGTTTACGTCGCGGTCGTAAACCGCGTCGGCTTCGAAACCGGCAACATCCGCGGCAATTCGGCTCCGGGCCAGGGACTGGAATTCTGGGGCGCATCCTTCTTCTGCGACCCTTTTGGCCGCGTGCTGGCGGAAGCCTCGCACGACCGTGAGGAAATTCTGGTGGGAGATGTTGACCTGAAGGCGCTGGAAGACATCCGCCGCAACTGGCCCTTCCTGCGCGACCGCCGCATCGACAGCTATGCCCCCATCACCAACCGCTTGCTCGACTAGGACGAGAATCCACCGTGGCCAAGCCTTTGCACAAATCTTCAAGTAAAACCTTAAGTGGCAAGGATTCCGGGGCTGACGCTTATGGCTTCCGCATGCCAGCCGAATGGGAACCTCACTCCGCCACTTGGCTGGCCTGGCCCCACTACCACGGGGACTGGCCGGGAAAGTTCGAGGAGATCCCCTGGGTGTACGCCGAAATTATCCGCAACCTGGCGAAACGCGAGCGTGTCGAACTGATCGTCGATGACGCCTCCGCCGCCAGGCAAGCCCATAAAGTGCTTGAACGAGCCGACGCTCTTTCCGCCAACATCCGCTTCCACCGCTGGCCCACCAACCGCGTCTGGCTGCGCGATGCCGGCTGCATCTTCCTCACTCCGCAGCAGCCGAGCTTCGCCCGGCCGGACAGCCGAGGGCGACTGTCCCCACATGAGAACCGGGAAGGACACGACCCTTCGGCTCGGCTCAGGGCAAGCCTTAGTCGTGCCGACAGGCTCCCGAAGAAGGCTCGGGCTTCAGCGCCTGAGGGTCGCCCGCTCGCCCTCAAGTTTCGCTTTAACGCCTGGGCGAAATACTCCAACTGGCGTCACGACGAAAAAATCGGCAGGTTGATGTCGAAGGCCGCCCATGCCGGTGAGATTCATCCGTTCTCTGCCGGAGTCCGCGTCGTCCTCGAAGGCGGGTCGATCGACGTCAACGGGGCGGGCACGGTTATCACCACTGAAGAATGTCTGCTCAGCAAAATCCAGGAACGCAATCCCCACATGGCGCGCATCCACTACGAAAAGGTATTTGCCGACTACCTGGGCGCGCCTCACACCATTTGGCTGGGACGCGGCATCTTCGGCGACGACACCCACGGCCACGTCGACGACCTTACGCGTTTCGTCTCGCGGGACACGGTCGTCACCATGGTCGAGCCCGACTCGAAGGACGTGAACCACTCCCCGCTGCGCGCTAACCTGCGCCGCCTGCAAGCCGCACGCGACCAGAACGGCAAACAACTCACCATCGTCGAACTTCCTATGCCCCAGCCGGTAGTCTTCGAGGGCCGCCGCCTTCCGGCCAGTTATGCCAACTTCTATATCGCGAACGGAGTCGTGCTCGCGCCCGTCTTCAACCGCACCAACGACCGCATCGCGCTCAACACGCTGGCCCACCTGTTTCCCACCCGCGAGATCGTGCCCATCTATTCCGGAGATTTCATCTGGGGCTTGGGCGCCATGCATTGCATGACGCAACAGCAGCCGTCAGATGTTAGCAAATAGCCATCAGCTGTCAGCTCTCAGCTATTAGCCAAGTCCTAAGCATCACGGGGTGTAAATTGTCCGGGCGAAAAACGGGTAGCGCCGGCAACCCGCCGGCTGTCGCGGGGGCGCTCGCCCGCGCGTCCGACCGGCGCTAATGCTGTGGGAATTTCTACCGCCGATACTGCGTCGGCTGCGGCCCTTTTTCCAGTGTCTCGCGGTCCCAGATGGCTCCGTCGCGCGTGTAGCTGGCCAGTTCGAAATCCTGCGTCAGTTCGAGCGCGTCCGTGGGACATGCATCTTCGCACAGCCCGCAGAACATGCAGCGGCTCAAATCGTAGGTGAAGTTGGTGAGTTCCTTGCGGCGGGTTTTTTCGTTGCGTTCGCTCGAGACCACAATTAAATTCTCGGGGCACGCCAGGGCACACAGGTCGCAGGCGATACACATGGTCTCGTCGGTGTCGGGATTGACGTTCAACCGCGGCGCCCCACGGTAGCGCTCCGCAACCTGCGGCCGCTCCAGAGGATACTGCTCGGTATAAATTTCCTTGGGATCCTGGTAGCGGAAGGTGATCTTCAGCCCCTGCAGCAGGTCGACGAGGAACACTTTGCGGAGCAAACTCGGCAGGCCCATGATGCAGCTAGCTTACCATCATCCGGCGAATCGCCAAAACCGGGGCACGTCTGTCGCTCACGTGACAATTGGCCTCTGACCGTTTTTATTCTCAAACGTCTAACCCGACAACGCGGTCTTAATCGTTAATGAGACCGTGTCCTGAGAGCGAGAGTTGGCGGGGAACTTTTCCAGCGGTCCGCCCGTATTCATAGGAGAGAGGATGGTCATGAAGGCGTACTTCACAAACCTACCGATGAAAATCTGGCTGCTGCTCGTCGGGCCCGCGGTACTGATTGCCTACCCGGTCGTTCGAATTGTAGTCCCGGCGGTGGTGCACGCGGTGGTACCTGAAGCCGTGCGAACGGTGCTGAGCGTGATTTAAATTCCGACCGGAAGATCGGGCGCTTGCCTGTAGGTCTTTCGGTCCGGCATCGATTCCTGCATTCCTGCACCAAACCCGTTAGAATGCGGAGCGGAGCATCACCCGAGTGCCCGCACAGAAAACACCCGTAGCCGACCGCCCCAAGACCCAAGATCTAATACCGAAGACCGTCGGCGCCGAGCTTCGCCCGGACGAGCTATGGATGGAAGAAGCCCTGCGCTGCGCCCGGCGCGCGCTCGAAGCGGGAGAAGTCCCGGTAGGCGCGGTCGTGGTGTGCGACGGCCTGATCGTGGGACGCGGATGGAACTGCAACATTAGCAGCACCGACCCCGCCGCCCACGCCGAGATCATCGCGCTGCGCGAAGCTGGCGCCACAGTTCGTAACCACCGTCTAGAAGACTGTGAACTGTTTGCTACAATTGAGCCGTGCGCCATGTGCGCCGGCGCCCTGGTGCATGCCCGCATTCGGCGTCTGGTTTATGGCGCGGACGACCCCAAGGCCGGGGCCGTGCATTCGGTGATGCAAGTCCTGAATCATCCGCAACTGAACCACACGATCGAGGTTCACAGCGGAGTGCTGGCCGGCCGCAGCGCGGAAATGCTGCAATCGTTCTTTAGAAACCGTCGTTGGTCGTTGGTCGTTGGTCGTTCGTCGTTGGCCAATCGTTAGCCGGAGCCTTCACCAGCGCCTGTCATTCCGAGCGCAGCGAGGAATCTGCTTTTTGCTGACAACTGACAGCTGCTTTCCGGAGAGGTGCGTGAGTGGTTGAAACGATCCGCCTCGAAAGCGG
>PLEA01000627.1 GCA_003136335.1 Acidobacteriaceae bacterium
CTTCCAGGTCGCGCCCGGGTCAGATCCGAGGCAAGCCTAGCTTGAATTCAATGGGGCGAAAAAACTGGAACTGAAAGATGGGGCTCTCGTCATCAAGGGCGAGGATAGCACTGTGCGGCTTGGAGTTCCGCGGGTATATCAAGAGATCGGCGGGAAGCAGCAAGCGGTGGCAGGCAGCTTCGTTCTGCGGGGCGCAAACCGTGCTGGATTTGCAATTGGATCCTATGATCACTCGCGCGAACTGGTGATAGACCCGATCTTGACCTTCTCATCCTATTTTGGGGGCAGCGGAGACGAGCACTCGACTTCCATTGCGGTCGATGGAAGCTTCAACATTTACCTTGCGGGTTCGACAACCTCGCCCAACCTTCCGGCCGCGGCCGGAATCCTGCAGACAACGCTCAGTGGCGCGCAGAACGTGTATGTTGCCAAAATCACTCCGCCCTTGGGCTCGTTTCCTGCAGTGCTTGATTATGTAACTTATCTCGGAGGCGACGGGACGGATAGCCCGGTTGGAATCAGCGTCGACGGCCGGGGCGATCCATTTGTGGCGGGCACAACTTCGTCGAGCAACTTTCCCACAACTTTGCTCAACGCCTATCAGCCAGTTCCTGAAGCGGGTAGCACAGGTACCACACACGTATTCGTGACTGAACTGCAAGACGACGCCACAGCTTTGCTCTATTCGTCTTACCTGTCCGGCAATGGCACCGATATAGCCAGTGGAATGACTATAGATGCGTCGGGCTACATTTACGTTACGGGGACGACCACGTCCTCAGACGCTGCCAGCACGAACGTTCAGTTCCCGGCGAGCACGCTTCCACAGGCATTGCCATATCAAAACAGTCCGCGCGCGCCCATACAGTTCTTCGTGACCAAGGTGAATACAGCCGCACCCCGGACCGGCAGCATCGCCTACTCGACCTATTTTGGTGGAGCGAACTTTGACACGACCACGCCGGTGGCGGTGGGCGGCGGTATCGCCGTGGACACAAGTGGCAACGTCTACTTCACGGGTACTACGAACTTCATCTTCGCAGGGTGCTCGGGATGCAGCAGCACCGACTTTCCCATCCTGAATCCTTACCAACCCTGCCTGGATCAGCCGCCTCTGACCCTGATCGTCGGTCCTCCCTTTTGCGCGAGTACGACGAATACCACGGACTCGGACGCCTTTGTGGCGAAGCTGAATCTCAATCCCAACGCAGCGCAGGGAGAGCAACTGATCTGGTCGACGTACCTTGGAGGGAGCGGGACTGACTCAGGGACGGGCATCGCTCTCGATTCCGGAGCGGCCAATGTGTATGTGATCGGAACCACAAATTCCATTGACATTGGGATGAGCTCAATCACTGCGACGACTTCAGCCCCTTTTCAACGCTGCCTGGATGCGCCGAATGTGGCGTCAGGCGCGACCTGTCCCACACCTGCCACCACCCCTCCTGCGAATGACGCCTTTGTGGCGCGCTTGACGAATCCAACCTCGACAACAACTACTATTCCGGTCAATGTAGCGCTCAACTATTTCTCCTATCTCGGCGGGGGCAACAACGAAGCCGGACTGGCGATCACCGTGGACGCTGGCAGCGGCGCCTTGGTGACGGGCTGGACCCAGTCAACAAATCCCGTACCTTTTCCCGTTCTGCCGAATCCCAATTCCATTCAGAGCACTCTGAATGGGCCGCAGGACGCGTTCATGGCGCGGCTGAACACGGCGGCCGTGGTCGGGCAGACAACGGCGGGTTCGTGGGCCAATTACTTCGGCGGAAGCGGCGCCGACGAGGGGACTGCGATCATCCTTGATGCCAATCAGAACATCTACATCGCGGGCGATACCAACTCGACGGATCTTCCAGTCGCAAAACCATTGGGCCCGCAAGCGAACGGCGTTACTGGCACCACGAACAATGGCGGCTACGATGCCTTTGTGACTCAACTGGGAACAGCCGTGAGCTTGTCGATCAGTGGAGTCCTCTCGCTGGGCCCGAATCAGATCTTCATCAGCGCCGGGAACATGGCGACGTTTACCTACACGGTGACTAACAATGGTCCCGATTTGGCCAATAACATCACGCTTTCGGATAATCTGAGCTCTAAGATCACAGGTGTGCCGCTAACATTTTTTTCGGCCAGCACCACCGCCGGGACCTGCGGCGGCGGTTCGACCAATGCCATCGTCAGCTGTAGCCTTCCCTCGCTGCAGTCCGGTTCGACGGCCACGGTCACCATTGTGTTAATACCAACCCCGAACAGCAGCGGGGGCTCGACCTCATTCAACGGTGGTTCCGTGCAGGTGACAGGGCCGGGCAACATTGTCCTTGCGCAGACTTCGGTGCCGGCGTCCATGTCCGACTTCAGCCTCACCGTCACTCCCAGCAACGGAAGCGTGCAAGTGGCGGGAGATACGGCGAGCTATCAAGTCCAACTATCGCCCCATCCGGTCTACGCGACGCAAATAGCGCTGGCCTGTACGGGTTTGCCCACGGGGTCATCATGTAACTTCTCGACCAACCCGGTCACGCTGCTAGGGCCCGGTTCCTCCACGTTGAATATCACTACTACCGCCCGGCCAGTGACCACCCCCGCCGCGAGTTTGCTGACTCGACATTTCTATGCGATTTGGTTGATGGTTCCGGGATTGACCCTCCTGGGTGTGGGAGCGGGAAGCACGCCGCGCCGCAGACGGATGGCAGCGATGTTATTCCTTTGCGCTACCTTCGCGCTGCTCCTGCTGTTACCGGCATGCAGCAGCAAAACCACGCAAGCGCCGGTGAGCGGAACGCCTCCGGGAAACTACACGATCACTGTTTCGGCGTCGTCCGGCAGCGACACCAAGAGCCAGACGATCACGCTGTCCGTTCCGTAATTTCGCGCGCAAACCTCGGCACCGAGCTGGGCTGCGAGGCGAGTGCAAGAGAAGAGCCCACGGCTTTAAACCGTGGGCTGATGGTCTGATCGAAATAGCATGCCTTGGACGCGCAGAGCTTACGCTCCCGCTGACAACTTGTGGTGTCCCTTCGCTTCGGCAATTCCATACTGCCGGATCTTGTAGAGCAGAGCTTTGTAGCTGATCTGGAGAATCCCGGCGGCTTGCTTGCGGTTCCAGTTGGTCTGTTCCAGAGCCTGGGTGATGGCCTGCGCTTCGGCCTCATCTTTGGCGGTGCGCGCCAGAGACTTCAATCCGCCCGAGTCCGCTCCGCGGGCCGAGGCATCGCCGAGTACTCCGCCGGTGCCATCGTTTCTAGGCAGCAGTTCCGCGACGGCGAGGCTCTCATCCCCGAGAATCAGGTAGCGTTTGAGGAAGTTATTCAACTCGCGGAGATTGCCGGGCCAGGAATGATTCTGGCAGGCCTGCAGCAACGCCGGAGAAAGCGGGAGCGGCGCACGGGCGTAACGCTCGGCCATGCGCGACATCGAGTGCTTAAGCAGGATGGGGATCTCTTCCTTGCGATCGCGGAGCGGCGGAATCTGCATGGTGAAGGCATTGAGACGGTAGTAGAGATCCTCGCGCAGGCGCTTGCTGGCGAGCGCTTCGGGAATGTTGATGTTGGTTGCCGCCAGAATTCGTACATCGACTTTGATGATGGAACGGCTGCCCAGGCGGGAGAACGTCTGATCCTGTAACACGTGCAGGAGTTTTGCCTGCAAGAGCGGCGGCATCTCGCCAATCTCGTCGAGCAGAATCGTTCCCCGGTTGCACAGCTCGAATTTGCCCGGCTTCGCATGGTTCGCGCCGGTGAAAGCTCCCTGCTCGTAGCCGAACAGTTCGCTCTCCAGCAGGTCGGCGGGAACCGCGGCGCAGTTGACCTTGAGGAAGGTGCGATGGGCGCGCTTGGAAAGCTTGTGGATCAACCGCCCGAGGACTTCCTTGCCGGTCCCGCTCTCGCCGAGCAGCAGCACGGGGATATCTACATTCGCCACCAGCGCGGCCTGGGAGCGAATCTTGCGCATGGCGGGGCTGGCGGCGATGAAGAAGACGTCGTCAGCAAGTTCTTCCACTTCGCCGCTGTAAGTCTGTTTTCCCAGGCCGAGGCTTAGATCGATGACGGCATCCAGTTCCGCTTTCTGAAAAGGCTTGGTGAGATAGTCCTGGGCGCCCGACTTCATGGCGTGTACGACTTTGCGGGTGTCATTGACGCAGGACAGCATGACAACCTTGACGCCAGGCTGGAGCTGGCGTAGCTGCTCGAGAGTTTGCAAGCCGTCGATACCGGGCATGAGCACGTCGAGCAGCACGAGATCAGGCTTCAGGCCTTTTTCCACCAGCACCAGCGCTTCCTCGCCGGTGGTCGCGGTTTCCACCTTGTAGTCGTCCACTTCCAGCAAGGTTTTGATGTAGCGGAGCATGCCGGGTTCATCGTCCACCAGCAGGATTTTGGCGGTTTGCTTCATCGGTTTTTCCCCTTACTGGCAGCTGAAACGGCCGGTTTATAAGGGATCAGGAAAGAAAACTTGCAGCCTGCACCCGCATCACTCTCGACCCAGATCTTGCCCCCCATGCCTTGCACCAGGCGGCGCGCGATCGCCAGACCTAATCCCATGCCTTCCTGATTTTGAGTGCTGGGAAGGCGGAAAAAATCGTCAAAGACTTCCAGGTGAAATTCCGCGGGAATTCCTGGACCGGTATCGGAGACGCTGACCTTGACGGAGTTGGGCTGACTCACGTTTTGACGGCGGCGCTCGGCGGTCGAAGGCTGAGCCGCCGCACGGCGTTCCCACATGTGCGGCTCCGCGTGCAGCCACACCGTCCCGCCCGTTGGCGTGAACTTGAATGAATTCTCCAGCAGGTTGGAGATCACGCGCTCCAGCTTGGGAGAATCAAAGGGAAAAATCGGCAGCTTATCGTTGGCCAGAAAATAAAGCGCCAGTCCCTTTTGCTGAAAGCGATTCGACCACAAGCGGGAAACTTCGGACAGGCACTCGTTGATATTGCCGGGCTCGAAATGCATGCGCAGTCCGCCGGTTTCGAGGGCGCTGTAGGTCAGAAAATCTTCAATGAACTGTTGCAGGCGCTTTCCGCTGGCCTGCATATCGCGCAAGACTTCACGTTGGCGGTCATTGAGCGATCCCAGTTTCTCGCTGTGCAGCACCTCCACGTAGCCGATCAAGATCGAAAGCGGGGTTTTGAGATCGTGAGCGGCGGAAGCCAGCGCGTTCGTGGTGCGCTGGGAATGCTCACGGAGTTCCTTGTACTCCTGCAGCAAGGTCTCCGGGCTCGGCAGATCGCCATCAGGACGGACAGCAGCGGCTGGCATTGTTTCCGAGGTTCCTTCCGAGTCAGAAACATACGTGTTCTTTTGGGCAGAGGCCATGAGGAAAAAGCCACAGGACTCACATGGGGAGAGGGGAAAGCACCCGATGTTGGTAAATAAAATCGTAAGTCAGGGTCAATTTGTTGTCAACGAAAAATGCAACGGAATTACCCAAGTGTAGCAAAAGCTTGCACTTTTACTAGTGTTAAGGGCGGGGCAATGGCTTTGACATGGACGAATAAAAAGCGAATAAAACACTGGTGATCTCCCGTTCGTTTATGGGTTTTGCGGTCGGAGTTGCGGCGCACGTAGTATTCTTTCCGGGTTTGCTACACGATTTGCCTGAGCTTTTGGCCCCTCAGGTGCTGCCGACGAAGGGCGAACGGCCATTGGAGAGGTCTGCATGAATTTAATGAGAGCGGGAACCGAGCGGCGAAAGTGGGCCAGACTACCGCTTGCGATCCCCGTTTTTGTTCGCAGTCGTGACCGGAAGGGAAAAGAGTTCCTGGAATTTGCGACCGCCTTGAACGTGAGCGCTGGCGGCATGCTGGTCGCAATCCGTCGAGTTTTGCCCGCAATTGCCCAGATTCGGCTGGAGATTCCCAGCGCCCCGGTGGCGGCGTTGGCTCTGTTACCGAAAGCCTCGCGAGCTCTGCGCGCCAAGGCTCTCCGCACTACGCCAGCGGAGGGCTATTATCTGCTCGGCCTGAAGTTCGCGCGTCCGCTGCTGCTCTCGCCAAACCACAATGGGCGCCGGCGGAAAGTCGCTTCCGCCGTGTGAAAATGTTTGCGCATAACCCAGCGGAAGGTGTTACGCTTGGGTCCATCCCCTGATTACCAGGGTTTTCCCGTCCCGCTCTTTGGTAAGTTGATGGTCTTCAACCACATAAGTAAGGTTTAGGTATCCGCAAAGGGTCACGAGGCCTTTTGGTTCTCCGGATGCAGGTGCAAGCTTGTGCAGGACTCTCTCCCAGTTGGTAGAAATCAACCATGACAATCAGCACTGTGAATACGCTTGTCCAACCCTTGGGAGAGATGCCGCCTGATGCGATCGTTTTCGGACGCACCGAGGCCATGCAAGCTGTCCGTGACCGCCTGATCAAACTGGCGAGCGCCAATGTTCCCGTGCTTATCCAAGGAGAGAGTGGTACGGGCAAAGACATTATTGCGCGCATGATTCATGCGGCTTCACCGTGGCGCAGCGGGCCTTGGGTGAAAGTGAATTGCCCGGCAATTCCGGGCACGCTGCTGGAAAGCGAGCTGTTCGGGTACGAAAAGGGAGCGTTCACGGGCGCGTATGGAATGAAGCCGGGCCGCGTGGAAATGGCGCATCGGGGCACGCTGTTTCTCGACGAGATCTCCGAGCTGGATATGGGGTTGCAGTCGAAGTTGCTGCAATTGTTGCAGGACGGACAGTTCTGCCGGATCGGCGCCCAGGCAGACAAGAAAGTGGAAGTTCGCGTGGTATGCGCGACCAACCGCAAACTTGAGCAGGAGATTGAAAACGGCACGTTCCGCTCGGATCTGTTTTACCGTATCAACGTGGTGAATCTGCATCTGCTTCCGCTGCGCGAACGGGCGGGCGACATTCCGGACTTAGTGGCCTATTTCCTGGAGCATCACAACCGGAAGTACAATTGCCGGGCGCGGGCGCTGTCGAGCGAAATGATGGCGGATTTTCGCAAGTATCACTGGCCGGGCAACATCCGGGAATTGGAAAACCTGGTCAAGCGTTACGTGATTCTGGGCAACGAAGAAGTGATCTCGGTCGATCTGGCGCCGCGGGACACAGACTTCTTCAGCGCCGAAATCCCCGTGGACGGGCAGATCTCTCTCAAAAAGCTAACTCGCCAGGCGGTTCGCGAACTCGAGCGCAAAGTCATCTTGAAAGTACTGCAAAATTGTCACTGGAACCGCAAGCAGGCGGCGCGTGCTCTGAGTATCAGCTACCGCGCGTTGCTCTATAAGATTCGGGACGCGGGCCTGCCCTCGAATCGCGTCGTCAAACGGCGGGAAGCGAACAACTCCAAGCAGGAAATCGCGGCGGACTAAGCGCCGGGTTCGTCCTCGCCAGTTGCCGCGACTGGTGCGGGTTCTGCCCGCTTGTTTTTCGTTGTTGCGCAGACATTTTCACTTCCAACTGCAAGCAGCCTCATGAAAAGTCCCATAAGTGCTTATCTCGCTTCTGCTTACGTTATGGTAAGCTTTGGTACTCTGCGTGCATTTAGCACAGGGCACCTTGGTTCTTTTAGAAGGTGAAGCCACGCGTCATTCGTCACCAAAGACTCGGGCGAAGTAACTCCTAGGAGATGTAAAATGAAGAATATCCTCTTGCTTGCTGTGCTGGCACTGGCCCTGCCAACGGCAGTTTTTGCCGACAGCAACACAGACTATACCAATACCGGTGGAGTCTTGACGGGTTCGAGCAGCGGACTAACGCTGACCGGGTCAGTCTTGATTAGCGTCACTGGGTCAGGCGGGTCGTCGATCGTAGGGACCTTGGGCAGCGTTGCCTTCGGTACTGGAGCCCTGTTATCAGGTTCCTTGGCCGACGGCGGTACGTTCGCAGGTGGTTCCAGCTCTTGGTTCACGATCACCGGCAATGGCACCAACGGATTAGCCAACGGCACCTTGTTCACGGGAACTTTTTCGGGTCCTGTGACCTTGACGCTGATTACTGTCTGCCCCACCAGCATGCCCACCTGCACCGTGGCTGAGGGCACCCATCTCTACCAGGTTTCCGGCAACTTGGCGGGAGCCAATGGTAATGGATATACCGTGCAGTTGTCGTTCAACACCGGCGTCGGTTACTTCGACGGCACGGTCGGAATGGGCAGCGGAGATACGAACATCGTGGTTCCGGAACCGGGCTCTTTGGGCCTGCTGGGAACCGGGCTGATCGCTCTGGCTGGGATCGTCCGTCGCAAGCTGAAGGCATAGACCTTGTTTGCGCTTAACCAAAAAACAGAACCCCGCCGCGAGGCGGGGTTTTTATTGTGTGCCGAGCATGT
>PLEA01000474.1 GCA_003136335.1 Acidobacteriaceae bacterium
AAATCCCGGCAGCCCGACCAACTATCCCCTTTTGGTTTCAAACACTTGGCTGCGGGAAAAAGGTTTCACGCAGCCAAATGCAGCCATGCCGCGTCTCTCACGCGGATTTCCCTTCTGCATGGTGAGATGTTTCCCGCTGGCCCACCACGCTAGATGAGCGTATTCCAATCCCATCGCTCACTGAACCCGAGCGCGAGCCAAATCCACGAGATGCCAACCATACGCTCTCATGGACAGGTCGCCGGTACTTCGGATACATTCCGGTAAGGGGACTCCTCGGGCGGTATACCGCACCCGTGCATCGCCCCGCTCAACTTCCGAGTAGCGCGTAATCCGGCCCGGGACTCCCGAGTACGGCGTTCTCGGAACCGTCAGACGCGACGCACAGAAGCCGACAGGCGAGCCTCTCCCCGCACACGCTTCCGAGATCCGGACCTCCGAACATGTCGCTTCCTGCCATTGCAATAGGGGCTTCTTCCAGTGGCCTGAATTTGTGATAGTTTGAACGCCGAGGGCACTTTGAAGAAACGCCTTCTCTGCGCAGAAGACGGTGCGACGGTGCCGGTTGATGCAAACGCTGTTGGAATGATTTGTATTGTCCCAAAGCGGTCGTTTCAGCCGGATAGGTTCGGCAGGCAGGGAATAGTGCGTACTAGTGCGTACAAGTAAGGAACACTTTTCGGCCCGGCGTCGTCTTAGACGGAAAGGAGCGACTTCATGACCTTAAGAAGCTACATTGCTATACCGCTACTGGCAATCCTGCTCTCGAGTGCCGCCGGAGCGCATCACAACATGTCGGCCCTGTTCGACTTTGACAACCGCGTTACCGCCACCGGCACTCTGACCAAGGCCGACTGGCGGAATCCGCACATTCAACTGATCTTGGAAGTCAACAAAGATGGCCAGACGGAAACCTGGACGTTTGAAGGTCCGCCGCCTGTCTTCTTCAAGGAGCGCGACATCACCAAGGCCGACTTCGAAGGCGCGTTCGGCAAAACCGTGACGGTCGAAGCCAGCCGCGCCCGGGACGGCTCCAAAACGGGACTGCTGCGGACCATGACACTGCCGGGTGGGAAATTGGTGTCGGCGTGTCCCCAAAACTGCTAAGGAGTCTCCCATGAAACATACCTTCAGGATGTCCATTACCACCACGGCAGCAGCAGCGTTCGTTGCCGTCCTGCTGCAGACTCCAGGCATGGGCCAGGCACTCTCGGCCGAGGAGAAGGCCAGGACCAAAGCGCGCAACATCTCCCAAACCATCGAACTCGCTTCCCGGGTCATCACCATTTACGACCGCCAGGGCAAGGTGATAAAGACGGTGGCACCGAAGGGGTTGTACCAGCAGCCGGTCTTCTCGCCGGACTCGAAACGGATTGCGGTGGTTGAAACCGATTTGCACCCGGAGAGCACGGACCCGTTCGCACAGACCGCCGACATCTTTGTGTACGATGCGGACACCGGCGCCCGCAGCCGCATCACCACCAGCGGAAATCGTGAGCAGGCTATCGCACCGGTATGGTCTCCGGATGGCACGCAGCTCGCCTATCTCGCCCTGCGCGGCGGCAGCCAGGGTCTTTACAGGAAACCCTCGAATGGTCAGGGTTCCGAAGAGCTGCTGTACAAGCTCCCCGGCGCCGGGTACATCCTCAGCGACTGGTCCCTCGACGGGAAATTCCTGAACTACTCGTCGACGCAGCTTGGCCAAAGCGTCCTGTATGCGCTGCCCCTCGACGGAGAGCACAAACCGGTGGAGGTGACCAAGTCCACTTCCACGATGCAGGCCGCGCGGCTTTCACCCGACAGCCGCTTGCTGGCCTACCGTTCGGACGAGTCGGGCAAGTTTGAGGTCTATGTCCGATCCTTCGAGCCCGCCGGGGGGACTGGCGCCGGGAAATGGAAAATATCCGACGGAGGATTGGGCATGGTCGCATGGCGACGGGACGGCCAGGAACTCTTCTACTATGCCCCCGACCGCGGAATTATGTCCGTGTCGGTCAGCACCTCACCGGCGTTTGAGTTCGGCAGGCCGAAACTGCTGTTCAAAGCACCCGACTCCTTCCCCGTCTCCGGAACGCCGGGCGGGCTGGCGAGCATCAGCCGCGATGGCCAGCGATTCGCGTTGGTCGTGCCGCCGCCGCCCAGGCTCCGGCAGATCACGGTTCTCGATCGCCAAGGCAAGACCGTCCGCAAGGTAGGCGAGCCGGGTCTCTACGACTTGCCCGCGCTGTCACCCGACGGCACCCGGGTAGCCGTCGTGCGGAGCGATCCGGCCACCAACAATGTGGATATCTGGTCGATTGACATGAGCACGGGCAAGGGCACCGCAATCACCAACGACGAAGACCAGGACCTCACGCCCATCTGGTCGCCGGACGGCAAACAGATTCTGTATGTGTCTATCCCGGCGCGGAACGCAACATTCTGGAGCATATATCGCAAAGCCGCGGACGGATCGGGGAGCGCGGAACAGTTGTTCCGGTTCACGCCCGGCGCGAGCCTGCAACTCACCGACATTTCCGCGGACGGGAAGTACCTGGGTTTCTCCTCCGGAGGAGCGCTTTTTGTGGTTGCTCTGACGGGAACGGACCCGTTGGCCCGCAAAGCGATTGAATACGTAAGGGATGAATATAGCGAATTTCTGGGGAGATTTTCACCTGATTCACGCTTTGTGGCATACGTTTCGGACGAGTCGGAGAGAAACCAGGTATGGGTACGCCCGTTCGACAGCACATCCGGCACTCCGCCCGCCGAAGGGAAATGGAGGGTGTCAAAGGACGGCGGCGACGGTATGATCGCCTGGCGTGCCGACGGCAGGGAGTTGTACTATCTGCACAACGATATCGACACCGGCGACACGATGGTGATGGCGGTGGACGTTTCCATGTCGCCGCCCTCGTTCCAGGCCGGAACGCCCAAGCTGCTCTTCCGCCTGCCGATGTCGCCGCAAGGGAATCCCGGCCAGTGGAAGAACGTCACGAAGGACGGTCAGCAATTTATCTTCACTGTCCCGGTGCCGGAGGCGGCGCACTGAACATACGAGGCCCGGTTGCATCGACCTCCGCCGCAACCCCATGGCAAGGCCCGGCTGGGGGTCGCTCTCGATCTTTTCGGAGAATTTTCCCGCGACGAGCCCCAAGCCGCTTTCGCCGTCGGTGGACTCCCGGTAATACACGATGAAATCCGCCATGCCGCGTCCTTTGTACAGACAAACGTCCTGCGGCTGAGAGCAGCGGTGAAGAAGAGCGTTGCGGGACAATGCGATCTGGGAAGTATGCCTCGGTCTCGGAACGGATCGTCGGCTATCCGGAGAATGGCCACTTGGAAGCGCGAGGCGCGATTCACTTTCCGAGTTGCGCGTCGCACGACCGCACTGGATAGTCAAGCGCCGAGTTAACCTGAGCGTCAGGACTCGCTAACTGGCCGAACGACCCACATCCTTTGCGCAGCAAGAGATCCTCGCGCTGCTGGAGCTTACGAAAGGAGAGCTTATCATGTCCCAAAAAAAGATTTCCAGCGGTGTGGTACACGAAGTGCCCGCAGATTTAAAAAAAGCACTTACATCCGACCCGCAAGCGTTAACAGCATGGGAGGATATTACACCGCTCGCACGCAACGAGTGGATATGTTGGATTGAGTCAGCTAAAAAAGCAGAAACTAGAAGCCGCCGGATCGAGTGGGGCTGTTCAAGCCTTAAGGATGGAAAACGACGCCCCTGTTGTTGGCCCGGATGCGCCCACCGCTAATTCCAAGATGGTCAAACTGGACATTGCGACCGCGGACTGGAGTCGGCCAAGTTCCGGTTTGGGCGTTTTTTCACTCATCTGATCATCGGGTCGGTAAACGCTGCGCGAATGATCGCGGGTAATCCTGCGGGTACTCAAGGAACTCGATACCAGAATCTACGCTGAGAGGGAAGTTTCGGTGTTTGCCGGCAACATTGCCGCCAGTGAAGTATGCTGCCGTCTGAGGCTCTTATGTCAGACCAGTTCACCAGC
>PLEA01000049.1 GCA_003136335.1 Acidobacteriaceae bacterium
TACACCGAGAATTTGGCAAAGGATTGCCGCGGTAGAGCTACCTGCCCAGGATTTTTACCCCGCACCCCGCTCCCGGATCTTTATCGTACCCCGCCACTACCCCGCCCCTCCCCCACGCCGGTAGAATCACGATTTTCACGGAGGCATGGTCCCGGTGGGAGAGGAGACATGGTTTTACCACAGCGTCGAGGAATGGATCGCCATTGCGGAACGGCTCAAGCTGACGCCCTGTCCGCACTGCAAGATTGTCGGCACGCTGATTCGGCACGGCTTTTTGCGCGGATTTGACGAGAGCAACCCCCAGCGAAAGACGGTGCGCGCGCGGCGGATCTTTTGCAGCAACCGCCATGCACGTCGCGGTTGCGGGCGGACTTTCAGCGTCTGGATCGCCGACAAAATCCGACGGCTCAGCCTGACCACCGGCGCTCTTTTGCGGTTCCTCCAACGCGCCGTCGCCGGCGGCATCCTCGCGGCCATTCGTGTCAGCGACTGCCATCGGAGTGACCGGACTTTGCTGCGCATCTGGAAACGGTTCGACCACGGTCAAAGCAAGGTCCGCACGGCACTGGCGGGGCGGTGCCCGCCGCCTGAGCTACCGGCTGAGCCCGCGCACCGACCGGCGGCGCAAGTCCTCGCCCATCTCCAAGCCGCCTTCCCCGACGCCCTCTGCCCGATCGCCGCCTTCCAACATGCGATGCGAACCTTCTTCGTGTAAGCCGGTTCCTTCGTCCCTCTCGAACCCACCGCGGCCACGCCCCTGACATGCTTGCGCCTGACGCCCTTCGCGAGGGAAAGGGGCAGCCCGGTGACGGCCGAACCGGACCCCAGCGGCCGCGCATCCATGCCGATCATCACCGAATTGGCAGCGCACTTCGCTGCCGCCGGCCGGGTCGAAATCGGCGGAAATGGCCAACAACGCAAGATGTCATCGTTGGGCGCGCACGCTTTTGCTCCAATCGACCTTCGCCCGGCAAGGTCCGCGACCAAGGAGAACCCTCATGAAGCAGCCCTCGGTCTATTTGAAGATGCGCGTCCTGGGCGCCGTCGACACCGTCGAAGGGCGAACCCGGCACGAGCGCGTGCATAACGTCGCTACCATGCCATTCCTCGACGAGGAGGGCAACCCGCGCCGCTTCACCTGGCGTACCATCCAGACCTGGTACTACCGCTACAAAAACTACGGCATCACCAGCATGACCAACCGCCCACGCAAGGACAAGGGCCAGGTCCGCAAGGTCACTCCCGAGGAACTGCTCGAAGCCCTCAACGCCGCCCGGCCCCACTTCACCAACCAGCGCACCAACAAGCGGGCCCTGTATCGCTTCTGCATCGAAAAGAGCCTGCTGCAAGCCGACCGCATCGCCCAAACCACTTTCTACCGCCTCATTCGCGAGTACGACCTGCTGGCTCCCCACGACAACGACAACAAGAAACGCCTCGCTTTCAGCATGAAATACGCCAACCAACTTTGGCAGGCCGACACCATGTTCGGCCCCTACCTGGACACCGGCGTGTCCGGCGCCGCCCGCAAACAGGCCCGGCTGATCGCCTTTATCGACGACGCCAGCCGCGTCCTCTGCCACGGCGAGTTCTTCTTCGAGGAAAACGTCGACACCCTGGTCAAGGCCATCCGCGCCGCTTTCTACAAACGCGGCGTCCCCGAGCAACTCTTCGTCGACAACGGCTCGATCTACAGCTCCCAGGAAATCACCCTCATCTGCGCCCGCGTCGGCTGCATCCTCCGCCATACCGCCGTCCGCGACGCCGCCGCCAAGGGCAAAATCGAACGCTTCTTCCGACGCGTCCGCGACCAGTTCCTCGTCCGCATGCTTGACCTCTCCTCGCTCGAAACCCTCAACCGCCAGTTCACCCACTGGGTCGAAGCCGACTACAACGCCATGCCGCACGATGCCATCGGCATGAAGCCCATCGACCGCTTCGGCATTGACCTCGCACGGGTCCGCTTCCTGGCACCGTCCGAACACAACGACGAACTCTTCTACGCCGAGGCCACCCGGAAGGTCAAAAAAGATAACACCTTCAGCTTTTTGGCCCGCCGCTACGAAACCCCCGTCGACCTGCGCGACAAACAGATCCAGCTCCGCTACGACCGCCATCGCAGTGACACCGCCGCCGTCGTCATCTACCACAAGGGCCAACGCATGGGCGCCGCTCGACTTCTCGACGCCGTCGCCAACGGACTCTCACGCCGAAAGGAACAGCCATGATCCGATCCTTCTACGGACTCACCCAAAATCCCTTCGACCTCCGCGAGCTCGTGCTCTTGCCCCAACAGCAAGAAATTCACGACACGCTCAAAGTCCATTGTCAGCAAGGCGGACTCTGTCTCGTGCTCGGCGTCCCCGGCACCGGCAAGTCCGTCATTAAACAATCCCTGCAAAGACTCCCCGAAAATCAGCACCTCGTCGCCACCGTCGCTCGCACCTTGCACACCTACACCAACACGGTCAAAATTCTCTGCCACGCCTTCCGCATCGAATTCGAAAGCTCTGCCTTCGCATGCGAACGACGACTCATCGAACAAGCCTTCAGCCTCAACCACGCCGGCAAATCCCTGACCACCATCCTCGACGACGCCCACCTCATGGACCTGGCCAACCTCCGCAAACTGCGGTTGCTCTTCGAGGACTTCCCCAAAAATCACAACCTCGTTCTCATCGGTCGGCCCAGCCTCCTCGCCAACCTCGACCTCGGCGTCAACCACGACATCAAGAGCCGCGTTACCTACTCGGTCATCACCAAACGCCTGGGCCCCGACGCCCTGCGCGACTTCATCCTGCGCGAACTCGACCGCGTCGGACTCGGCCACAACACCTTCACGCAGCCGGCGGTTGATCTCATCGTCCGCTCCGCCGACGGCGTCCTGCGCAAGGCCCGCAATCTCTGCGTCGGCTGCATGATCGAGGCCGTCCGCTCCGCCAACAAAACCATCGACATCGACAACGTCAACCGCGTGCTCCTGCAACCCCACTGGCAGAAGGAAGCCGACCTGGCCGACTTCTGCCCGCTGACAACCGAGTGTCATCGACAGGACTTCCACCCATCGACTTCGCCCCCTCCGTATCCACCGGGAGAAAACCATGATCTCGGCCGATCTGCTCCGCCGCCTTCGCAACGACCTGCCCATGCCCGTCACCATCGCCGCCCTCGGCCGCGAGGGGCCGCCATCCAAAATGAGCGAAGGCTACTTCCGCTTCGTCTGCCACCGCTGCGGCGAAATGCGCGCCACCGTCAATCCCCGCAACAACCTCGCCCACTGCTTCTGCTGCAAGAAAAACCTCAACAACATCGAGCCACCAACGGCCTTTTCGAAAACCGTCCACATTTGCGGATCCAAAGGTCGCGTATACTGCGGCTGCCCCCCGCCATTATTCTCATCAACGTTCGTCAACAAATTGCCGGGCTTTCCTATTTGCAAGGCCACGGCCGCTGCAATGGCTGAGTTGGGTATCAAAATTCGAGTTTTTCGCTTGCGCTGGCGGTACGGGAGTAGCCGATTTCAGCGCACGGGGCCCGGCGGTTCCGTTTCTTTCTCCTGGAGACGGAGGAGCCTGGCCACAGTTCCGCGGCCAGGGCGGCGCGCCGGTTGGGCATTCGTTTTTGGCCAACAAGGTTGCGTTTTTCCAAAACCTGCCAGCTATCCGGTGCCGCGATTGGTGCGCCATCCCTTCTTGTAAAGGCCCGGCTCGACCAACACCAGCACCGCATCCCCTGGAAAGTCATAGACTTGTGGAAAGAGGCTCAACGCCAATGGCAACCCAACGATTTCGTTCACAAAGGTGCTACGCGGCTCGCCCCGATTGACATTTCCTAACGAGTTATCCTCTCCACCGGGATCTGCACCCGGTCGGCCGGGTAATTCGTGGGAACTTGGCCCGTCGGCTCCTTCGGAAGTAGCCGGACCTTTCACATACCAGCGGCTTGTTCGCCCTTCATATAAACTCACGGGCGGCGGCGTGTCGCCGAAGGTCACCACGCCGCTGGCCAGTTGGTTGACCGTGCGCTTCTTCCAGCGGCCCTCCGTAAACTGCAGAAACAATCGGGCGTTTACTTGCTGAAACAACTGGCCGATGCCGCCCAGGTCTTGCGGTGTACTTGCCCGGTCGGCCAGGCGGTCCAGACCCGCGAGGGCAGCGGCCACTTCGGCATCCAGATCGCCGGTTTTTCCGGCGAGCTGTTCGAGGGGCCGCAACTCGGCTTCCAGGGCCCGCTCCTGTTGTTGCAACTGCTCGAAGACCGCCGCCACCGCGCGGTACTGGTCCGGCCCTTCCGCCAGACCCAGGTTCTCGCCGGCGCGCTGCCGCTTGGCGCGCACGGCTGCCAAGGCCGCCTGTTTGGCGGTCAAGGCGGCGTCGGACCGGCGGCGACCCCGCTCCCGTTCGGCGATGGCTCGCAGCTTTTGCTCCAGTTTCGCCTTCCGCGTCGGCGTCAGCAGCCGTTGGCGGATACAACCCAGCAAGAACCGCGTCGCCCGCAAGCCATCCATGCAATTGTGCTTGCACTTCGCCCCGTGGCTTTGCTGGTACAGCCCACACATATACCGGAATGATTCTTGGTACGGCTGCCGGTACATCGGCCAGCCGCAGCCCATGTCGAAGACCCGCCCTCCCAGCGGGTTGCGGGTCGGGTCTTGCGATCGCGGCTTGCCGCGCTGCGTCCCGGCACGTCCATCCAACTTCTCCATTAGCCGCTGGTGTCGCTCGGGCTCGATCAACGGCTCGAATGATGTCGGAGCCTTGATGCGGATAGACTCCGGATTGGTGACGACCTTCGGCTTGCCGTCGGAGCGGTGGTCGGCTTCTTCCAACTCGCGGGGCCCTTCCGGCGAGAAGCGCAGTTTGTCCCCCATCGATCGCCGACCGTATTCCACCAGGGCCCGCAACAGCGGGTTACGGGCGATTTGGACGACGGTCGGCTGGTGCCAGACGCCGCTCGTCGGGTGCTTCACTCCGCGGTCGGTGCGCAGTCGTCCGGCGTCCGGCGGCGGCACGCCCTCGGTGGTCAGTTGCGCGGCCACGCGCGAGGCCGGCATGGTCTCCAGCATCGCCAGGATGCGGCGGATGAGGGCCAGCTCTTCTTCCGGTCCCGGCAGCCAGAGGACATGATGCCCTGCGCGCTGGACGTATTCACCCTCGGCCAGTTGCCGCACCCGAGTGCCATCCGCCTGCACTAGCCAGCGCCGGAAGCCGAAGGGCGGACGGCCGCCCGTCGAGAACCCCGCCTTGGCCAGATTGAGTTGGGCGTAAATCATCTTCTGGGCAAGGTCGCGCCTCTCCTTGCCGGCGCGATCGTAGTCGATCATGGCCACGATGGACTCGCCCAAATCGCGCCGACCGTGCGGCAAGGGCGGCAAGGCTCGGTCCATGAACACCAAGGTCAAGCCCGCCTCGCGCAGCGTGGCCTCCATCTTCATGGCATCGAGCGGGTCGTCGGGACGAGCGAAGCGGTCGCGGCGGGGGATGAAAACGTGCGTTACGTCGGAGTCGGCCAGGGCCACCCGGAACAAAGCGTCCAGGCCGGCGCGTTGCAGTTGATTGCCTTTGACGCCGTAGTCCAAGAACAGGTCGCCATCCTGCGACCGGCCGTCGCGGATCATCGCTTCGAGCTGTTCGGGTGTGCCCGTGAAGGAGACGCCGAGCCCGGCGGCCCGGCGCTGGCCCCAGCGAACGTATTCGCCGGGAGTGGTTTCGTGTTCGCCGCCGGAGTCGCGGGTGTAAAACAGGCCCCGCCCCTGCTCAGGTCGTTTTAACATGTAAGGCTCACGGTTGGGGGCGATCCGCCACGGCTTCCGCATGGCGAGTCGCCCATAGATATTCGGCCAGCGCGTCCAGCGCGGCATCTTCGCTGCCATCATCTAACGCCACGTCAGCGTTCAGATCGCGCGGCCCATTCCAGGCAAAGCGCTCGATGGATAAACGGAGCAACCGCATGCAGAATTCGGTCGGGTCAGCGGTCGACTCCCGGAGCGACCGCATCGCATCGCGGAGGGCCTGGTCGGCATCCGGCAGATCGGCCGCGCGGTGGAAATAGAAACCTTGCGCATCCCAGGTGCGGAGCCGCAGCGCCGCTCCCAAGTGTAGCAGAAACCGGGGGGTCATCCGGTTTTTCGGGATCGTCTCCGGGCCGAGTGCATCCAGAAATTGGGCGACCCATTGAGCCTGGCGAACGGCCTCAAGCTCCACGGCCGCTACCATCTCCGCAGGGAAATCGGTGAGGGATGAAGGGGGGGTGGCAACCATCCGTGGCGCTCTCCCGAATGAAGGGTGAAAGAAGAAGCCGATCCTCGACTTCCTCTCTTCCTATCATACGCTGGCAATCACTTCCGGTCCATTCTGCCGTCGTGGTTGGCGGCCATTTTCTCTTTCGGCCCGTTGCCCTTC
>PLEA01000387.1 GCA_003136335.1 Acidobacteriaceae bacterium
AAAAGCTGGTTGGACTCAATACTGATAGCGATGCCCACGCCCAACGAGCGGCTTCTCAAAATACCTCCAACTGGTCGCCGCTAGACCCATGCAGGCCAATATGGTCAATACCGAGATCTGAAAGGTAACAACCATATCGGCTGTTCGGCCGAAATGTAGCAGGACTCGTTCAAGAGCAAAACTCACTAGCGACTGAAAGAGATACAGACCGTAAGCGATAATGCCCATAAACCGCAAGAGGGGAAACGAAAACAACGACGATAGCTGCGCGCTGACCAGCGTGCTTACCAAAAGCAGAGAATAGATAACGGTGAGGAGCGAGTATTCTAGCCCCAGTAGTTCCATGGTAAAGGGCTGAAAGTGGCCGATCAACATCCACAAGCCCACGACACTCGCGAATGCGAGTGCAGCATATACGTACCTCCGCCGTGCCACAATCGCTCCCCATACCGAGGGACTTCTAATCGCCATCGCAATCAGCACGCCGAGACATAAGGCGTCTGCGCGGCACGGCATGAGAACGTAGGCCGCAATCCACTGCATCTTAAGGAATTTCATTACCAGGATGCGCAGTAAAGGAGCTGCCACTACTGCACCCAATAGCAACCGCCACAGCACGCGCCCGCTGACGCGTCGCACCACAATGGGCAAAGTCAAGTAGAACTGTTCTTCGATCGCAAGCGACCAGGTCGCCCCCAAACCCAGCGGTCCGAAGGACTGCGTCGCAGCCATTCGAAAATTTTGCAGAAACAACACGTAATAAGAAAGTTCCGTCGCATACCTTGACCATCCCAGATGACCGTAGATCGCAATAAGAACAAGGGTGGAGAGGATAATCACTGCGTACAAAGGAATGATCCGATAAGCGCGGCGGATATAGAACGTAGAGAAATACGATGGTGATCGGGATGCATCGAGCAGTATTCCTCCGATCAGAAATCCCGACAGAACGAAGAATAAATCCACGCCGCTCCACGTGAAGCGGCCCAGTTCAGCGATCCTTAACAAGCAAGGGTGGTTCTGCAAATTCTGCGGATTTGCGCGCAACGGGCTGATTGCGAAGTGCCACCAAAGCACAAGGCAGATCGCCAGCCCGCGAATCCCGTCCAAGGCAGGGATGCGCCCGACAGGGCCTTCCGCAGCAGGCATAGAATGAGACGACGAGTCTGCCATTTTTCTTGGACTTACATCGGCATTGTACTCGCCCCCCCCGAGACGCGAACCAAGGCAGCCCGGGCGGAAATCCGTGCCGCTAGAGGGCTAATTGTCGCAATCAGATATCTGAGTAAGTCTGTCAATAGTTTTTCTATCTCCCTTCGCGATTACGTTCATTGACATGGTTGTGAGTGAAATGGCGATATATCAACAATTATCCGAGTTCCTGTGCAAAATTGACCATTTTCCTTCTGCGGATTGCCGCATCATCGGCAACCATGAAGGCCAGGAAGCCGACTCTCAAACAGGTACAAGCTGTCCGGTGCCCGACTTGTGGCGCGGCTCGGGGCGAGAAATGCGAACTCATCACGGGACAGCCCCGTACCCAGCCGCATCGTGACCGACGCTTGATTGCATCGGATTGACCGTCGCCAACGGAACGTCGGTCCCACCGTGGACCGTCGCCGTTAACCGACACGAAACAGCAACCGGCTCGCGACTGTAGGAGGCAAATTCAAGAGGCCGTCCCGGCGAGAGAATGGGAATAATGGAAAGAGCGCCGCAGCGGTCATGGAGCGATATTCTGGGAACGATCGGTATCGTGGGGCTGCTGCTCACTTCTCCGGCCGCGGCTCAGCAACCGCCGCCGCCCGCGAGTGCATCTGCACAGAACCCACCGAAGGTGTACGAGAAGAGCAACGGCGATCAAAACAGCAAGAGTCAGGAGCAGGAAGCGCGCCCAAAGAACGACCGAATTTTCTGGACTCTGCCGAAATTATCTAACCGTGGAAAATGCCGCGCACGTTTCGCCGCTTACGACCGGCGGAAAATTCGAACTGACGGCTAAGGATTCCTTCGATCCCGTCGAAATTCCTTACATCAGTTTGCTGGCCGCCATCAGCCAGGCTCAGAACAGCGAACCGGCCTACGGGCAAGGGGCCGCTGGTTACGGCAAGCGCTACAGCACCGCCTTCGCCGACAACACGATCGGAAACTTCATGACGGAGGCTATTTTTCCCTCCCTGCTCCGGCAGGATCCTCGTTATTTTCAGTTGGGAAAAGGAGGATTTTGGCGACGGACCGGTTACGCGTTCAGCCGGCTCGTTGTCACCCGCACCGATTCAGGGCTGAGTCAGTTCAACTATTCCGAGATCGCAGGCAATGGGATTGGCGCCGGGATTGCCTCGTCCTACCATCCCGCACAAGACCGGAGTTTCTCGAAGACCATGAGCATCTGGGGCACGCAGATCATGTGGGATGGGGTAGCCAATGAAATGAAGGAGTTTTGGCCCGACATTCACCACTGGTTTCGCAGGAACAAATAGCAGCTGACTTATGGGAATCCACGGACGCAACTACTGTTCCTGCGACTGTTTTTCGCAATCAGGCCATCGCACTCACAACCCCTCAATGCGTTATGGCGATTTGTACGAAGCCGC
>PLEA01000056.1 GCA_003136335.1 Acidobacteriaceae bacterium
TAATCTGCTTCTTAGTGATGTGCATCTCCGAATCGCCGGTGCCGAGCGACAGAATGTGTACCTGGCGCCGCTCAATCTGATTGCACGCGAGCGCATCAACGAGACCGATCATGACCGGATCGTTCGCCCAAACGCCCCCGTCGGCGAAAAAGCGTCCCCGATCTCGATAAACAGGGAAGTAGGAAGGTGCGGCCGCAGTCGCCATCGCAACCGTCAGCAGTTTTTCGCGCCAGTCCATCTTATAGTCCGGGTGATGTGGCGTCTTGAACACGTTCACTTCGGTGAAGCCATCAAATGATGGAACACATAGCCTCCGCGTCGCATCGCCAACGGTCCGCTTGCCGAACACCAGCGACAGGCGTCGTCGCAGAGGTTCGGGATCATAGGAATAATGACGCGCGGATCTCAGCCACCGCAGTTGAACGCGTGCCTTCATGAAATCCCATTGCAGCGGCGGAAATACCTGCGCACCGTATCGGATGTAAAGGTCAAGCAGCTTCTTTGAGCGCAGCCCACTAGCCAGTCCGAGTGCAAGGATACCGCCGGTCGATGTTCCGGTAATCAAATCGAAGTAATCTCCGATTGACCTACCATCGAGATAGCGGTCCTCAAGCTGCGTGAGAACGGCCGCGGGCAGGATGCCACGAATCCCGCCGCCATCGATTGACAAGATGCGGAAAGGCTTGCCCTTCGGCCACGGCAGCGGCCTGCGCAAACTTTGCAGAGTGCCGCTAGACCGCCTCAAGCTTCTTCTCGCTGCCGTTGACCAGCATGGGATGATGACCACCACCGCGCCACTTCTTCGTCACGAGCCAGCCTTCGTAGAAATATAGCCACTCGCTTGTCCAGAAAATTGTCGTCTCAGCGATCAGGTCGGAAGGGTCCCATTCGCGCTTCTCCGGACTAAACAAGCAAAGATATGGCAACATCGGTGTGAGCTTGCTTACATATACATGAGGGATCGGCCCCAACTCATAGTCTGGATGACGTTCGAGCACCGGCTTAATAACCTGCACCCTTGGTTGACAGTCTTGAAGACTGACGTTTTCAAGCAGCATCGGGACCCTATAACGTACCCGGACGAGATGCTCGCGCTTGTCAGGCACAAGTACACCCTCCCAGCGTACGGAGTGGTCATCCTGCTCAATGACCTTAAATCCGGGCCAGCGAGATCGCATGGCCCGGATTTGCTCGTCGACAGACTTCGTCATTCAGGCAGAATTCCGTCGCCTGCGCGAGTCGCGGTGCGCGCCGCAGTTGTCCCGGCGCCGACCACCGCTGGGGCTGCGATCGTTGCGATGACGACCTTGCCGGTCGGACCGACTTGAAAGCGATTGGCCTCCATCTCGTGCCGCTGGGCATCCAGCTGGCTCTCGATGGCGTAGGACGCCGCGGACTCACCAAAAAGATTCTTGAGCAACTCGCTTTTCTCTTCAAGGCTAAGCTCTTCGGTCTTTAGACGACGGAGTTCGACGGTCAGGCGATGCAGGTCACCGTCGAACAAGTGTTGCGCATCGATGTTTTCCGGCCAGCGGTCAGTGAACACGTCGTACTGATAGGCAGGGTTCAATACGTGCACGACGCCGCGAGGGCCATTGGTCTCTTGAAGCCGCACACGGATTGCATTGGCGACCGCCACGACTTCATCAACAAGGTTCTTCTCGACCGGACCGGCCTCAAGGGCGATTGCGGCGAGGGCCACCGAAGGCGGCTTGCGCAGTTCTCTGCGGGATGGCTGGCGGAAGGCGATATCGCGATTACGCTTTATGAGTTGGAGTGCCACCACGCGAGGTGACTTTTCTTCGATGTTCTCGTGCTCGGGCATCGGATCGGTCGCAGCATCGGCCACAATCATTGGGCCGCCCTCGACCAGAAGACGGCGGCCTTTGAACATCTGCTGGAAGGCTGGGTCAGCCTCAACGTGGCGGTTGAAGTGGTCAGCGAACCCCCAAGGATTAACCGGCTTGTGAAGTTCCACACCCTGCTTGTAGTGGAACAAGTGTCCTGCGCGTTCAGGGCCGCCGGCGAACCGGGCGATCGGCATCAAGTCCACCGTGGTGCCGTCCTCATAGCTGACGGTCACGCATCGACTGTTGAGCTTGACCTTGCCGTGGTAGCGGCTGTTTTCGTCGCCGATGATGGCATCGAACAGCGCTTTCAACACGTCCTGCGGCGGAGTGTTATCGGCAATGTTGAGCTCGATGACTACGTCGACGTCATGTTGGCTCGTCTTGACCCGCGATGCGATCGCAGTGCCGGTGGCGAAGCTACCGCTCGGATAACACTGGACGACGAGGCCTTGTAACGGGCTACCTTCGCGGTCCACGTACTTGCACAGCGCCGCAAAATTCTGCTCGGCGAGCTGATGCTTGGTTTTGGTGAGTTGGATTCGGCGCGCAACGTCCATCAAAAGTGCGTCGGCGGCAAACACCTCGGGGAACGGTCCCCGGTAAGCAACGTTCATGTTCCACTCCTATCAGGGGCGTCCCCTCCCGTGGGCGCGCGGCTCATTCACGTGAGTTCAGTTGGTGGTGACCGTGGGACTTCGCAACATCCGTGCGGCCATATTCTTTTGTCGGTAACTTATTGACTTTGTTCCGGTTTGGAGTCCGTCCGGGGCGAGTCGTGCGCGGCAACTTCCAAAAACAACCGAGCGTTTGATTACCGGGAAACTGTACGACGAGCTGAACAGGCCAATGATCGAGGTGATATGGCGGCGCTGCCCGTTGGCAAAGCTACGCGGAGTGACCAACGAGGCCGTGCCTCGGCCGCCGAATGAATTTTTTTTGGAAATAAAAATTCCTATTCGGTACGCCGTTCCCAGCACTCATAAGGTGTGGGACGGAATGTGGGACCGGCTCAGTTTGTTCTACTGGATACCCTGCAATTTCAACTGACTATGAGTAGGGAATGGCGGAGAGGGAGGGATTCGAATCCGGCTTCGCCTTTTTAAGTGTCCGCACGAGCCGCACGCCTGGCATGCGGCGCCCTCGGGCCGTGCCAGCGAAAGCTGCTAGCTATGTGCTAGCTAGGCATCGCGGGTCACCGGGTGAAAGTTGGCTAAACTATTGAAACAACTGGAGCGGGCGAAGGGATTCGAACCCTCGACCCCGACCTTGGCAAGGAAATTAGCCGTCGCTCTTGATGCGACGGTGCAGCCACATCCGCGACCGCCCGTCGTATCGGGCGAGCAGGGTATCTCTGGTTAGGAATACGGGCTGGGATGGCTCGGCGACCTTGTGAAGCCGGGTCATGACTGCACCTCGGCGATGCGTGTTGCATCCCAAGCGTCGAGATCGGCGACAAGCCAATGGCGCATAGCCTGATCAGGATCAGCAGATTTGTTGAGGCGGACCGGGGCGGGGAATCCGCTCTTCTTGTCCTTCAACATACGGTGCAACCACATATTGCTCACGCCGCCGTAGCGTGCGCGGGCTTGCTTGGCAGTCAGGAACTTTGAAGGCGGGTTTTCGGTAGGCATGGCTTTGACCTTTCCGAGCTTTGCTCGAAGAGGTCCCGACCGCGAAAGGTGACGCGGACGATTGCCCGGGACGATGGGCAGTGCCTATGCCGTGATGCTACCGGGCGGCCCGGTAGGACCGTGACCCTGCTGCCGGGTCACCTGTTTTGCCCGTTTAGGACCGGGCTGATCAGCTTCATATAAGCGACCCGGCGAGGTCGTCAATACGGTTGGGGATGGCTTGTTGCTGTATCGTTTTAGGCTCCGGGGAACGGCTTTTGTTCCCCCAAGTGTTCCCCCAGAGAGGGAATCTGGAGCCTTATTCGTGACCTGAGATGCATAGCATCCAATTAATTTAATTGAAGAAATCACTGGAGCGGGCGAAGGGATTCGAGCCCTCGACCCCGACCTTGGCAAGGAATTACCCATGCGATGAAATCAGCGAACTCAACACGGAGCGATATTCGCGCTACCGCTGTTACCCCAGATGTTACCCTGAGCGCATCTGCCGACCATGGTAAAGTCGGTTAAGTCTTGGAGCGGGCGAAGGGATTCGAACCCTCGACCACGATTGGCAAGGTCGTGCTCCTGCAGAATTACGGGTGTGGATACCCAGCCTTCTGTATCTGATCGGGGAGGCGGCGTTTGCGTTCATGGCCTATTACGCCAAAACCGACATTCCATACAGAAAAGATGAGGACTCTGTTGGGCATTGGCGGGCGTCAGGATCGCGGTGTAAGATCGTGGCGAGGCTCAAAGTTGACAGGGATTAGACAGGGGAAAT
>PLEA01000231.1 GCA_003136335.1 Acidobacteriaceae bacterium
GTTGCTTTTACGACGCTCATAGCGCCCGACGATAGCGGGGTGGGCGACCGAAGTCAACGGGAGGAACAGGTGGGTAATGTTTCAGTTTGCCGCTTCCGACGGATAACGCTGTCGAGCTTCGCTCGACGGACAGCCGAGGGCGGCTGTCCCCAGATGTTTATTTCCGCCAAGCACCTCGCAACGCAACTCCTGAGCCATTAAGCAGCTAAGATCCGTGTCTATAGACACACAGTGTAGCTGCGGGGACACTTTCCGCATACAGCAACCACCTTGTTTTCAATTCGATACGTTTGGCTTTCGTCCTGCCTTTTGTATAAGCGGAGGGCAACATCATGCAAATGGCAATCACATTCATGGCGGTGGTGGGCGGGATGGTTTTCTCGCTCGCGGTGGCGTTGCTGGCGGAGGAACTGATCTTTGGGCAAGTGTTCCGTCTGTTCTTTTCTCAGCAGACGGTTGCGGTGAAATCGGAGCAGAAGCGCTGAGTTAGGAAAAAACTTACGAAGGAGAACGACGATGCTGGCGTTGAAGTATTTGCTGATTGCCGGTGGCCTCGGGATGATTCTCGTGGCTGTAAGCATTTTGGGCTATGACCTGTATCGCGAATTGCTGTACCGACGTGCATTGGCTATACCCGGCGCGGGTACGGTGCCCCCACTGCCGCAATGGCGCTGGCGCACTTCGCTGGCGTTGGGGCTGCTCGCTTGGGGACCGATTCTTGTGGCGTTCAGCATTGTTGTCGTGCCCAGCGGGATGGCGGGAATCCGCGTCAGCCAAATGAGTGGAACGGTGGCGGGCACGCTGTATCCCGGCGCGCATTTTGTGGTGCCGCTGGTCGAGGACGTCGCGCTGTTCGACACGCGGGATCAGGTCTTCACCACGGGAATGCCGGAAGACGGAAAGAACGCCGCGGCCAACGTGTCGAGTAAATCGCAGATGCTCGACGTGCAGGCCAAAGAAGGACTGACGCTTGGGCTTGCGATTACGGTGCGTTACCGTCTCGACCCTAAAAGGTTGGACTCCATTCAGAGTAATCTGCCTCGTCCGGTGGAGAAGGAGATTGTTCCGCCGATCGTGGCCAGCGTGTGGCGCGAACTGGTTCCGAACTATACGGTGCGGGATGTTTTCTCGGCCAAGCGGGAAGAAGTACGGCAGAGGGCGGCAGGCATGATCACGCAGAAGCTGGCGGCCGATGGAATCGTGGTGAAGGAAGTAATGCTGCGCGACATCCAGTTGCCGCAGCAATACGCCGAGGGGCTCGAGACTCTGCTGCTGAAAGAACAGGAAAATGACCGCATGGGCGTGGAGACGGAGCTGAAGCAGAAACAAGTACGCATCGCGGAACTCGAAGCCGAGGCGACGAAAGTGCAGCAGATCAAGCAGGCAGAGGGCGAGGCGCAGGTCCACGTCCTGCAGGCGAAGGGCGAATCCGATGCCATGAAATATACGCTGCCGCTGAAGGAAAAGCAGATTCAGCAGAGCAAGCTGGAAGCGGAAGCACGCAAGGAAGCGACCATTCAAAACGCAGAAGCCGCGGCCCAGGCCAAAGTCATCGACAGCAAGGCCGAGAATGAACGGAGGAAGTTGCTGGCGGCGGCAGAAGCGGATCGCATTCGTGTGACGGCCGCCGCTGATGCGGAGCGGCTCTCCAGTGAGGCGGCGATCCTGAAGCAGAATCCGCTGCTGATTAACAAAATCGTGGCCGAGCGGCTTTCCGACAAACTGCAAATCATGATGGTACCGGCGGACGGAAAGTTTTTCTTCGCTAATGACGTGTTGCGGAGTATGAGCGTGGCGAACCAGACGAGTCAGGCTGAACGGACGGACGAACAGCAGAGATAGACTCCAGGGTTATTACGAAGTCAAAATCCCCACCCCTTCGACTTCGCTCAGGGCAGGCTCTGTCGCAAAGAGCGCGACAAGGGTGGGGCACCCGACAGATTTATTCACGTTGAACTTCGCGGTATTGTGTGCCGGGCTTCGGCCTGGCTGGACAGCCGAGGCGGCTGTCCCTACGTGGGTTCGAGTGGTGTCAAAACAGTACAGGGGAGAGGTCCTGTCGCATGGGCGGAGCGGTTTATAATTCGGGCATCCCAAACGTCAGTGCGAACTTCGTGTGCCGCGCCTTACCCCTTGCGCCCCGCCTCCGGGTTGTTGTGCGACTGTCTTTTATATTGCTGGGATTGGCGCTCGCTGCGCGAGCGGCGGATTGGAACGAACCGGAGCAGCAACTGGCGCGGAAGGTCGTTGCAGTGACTGGGCCTGGCGCCATCGCTTTTACGGTGGAGAATCGCTCGTCCCTCGGCAAACGCGATCACGAAGTTATTCAAAACGGCTTGCGCAGCGCGCTCGAAGGGCTGGGCATCCGCTTCGTGAATGCGGAACAGGCCGCCGCCACGGTTGCGATCTCTCTGTCCGAGAATTCAGCGTCCTACGTCTGGGTGGCGGAGATTCGCCAGGGCTTGGGCGAGGCTGTTGTAGTGATGGTATCTGCGCCGGGTCCCCAGAGTTCGACGGCTGCACATGAGTCAGTTCCACTCAGCCTGCGCAAGATTCCTTTGTGGACGCAAGACGATCCCATTCTCGACGTTGCCGTGCTGGAGGAGAATGCCACGCCCACGCACATCGCGGTGTTAGACGCGGAGAAAGTGGCTTTCTACCGGTGGCAGGCGGGAAAGTGGCAGCAGGAGCAGGCACTGGGCATCGTTCATGCACGACCGTGGCCGCGGGATTTGCGCGGAAGGCTGCTTCCCGCCAGAGATCATTTGCTGGATGTTTATCTGCCCGGCGTGATCTGCCGAAGTGCCACAGCAGCGCCGCTCACGTTGAATTGCCGCGAGACCGACGATCCCTGGCCGCTTGTGCCAGCGGCATTCAGTGGCGGAACCATCACCATCTTCCCAGGCGCGGGATCGACTTCGTCAGCAATTGCACCGATGGGAGCTTTCTACGCTCCGACGCGCAACTTCTTCACGGGTGCTTTAACTCCCAGCGTAGGCAAGTTCACGACCGTGTCGAAATTTTATTCGGCTGCATTCCTGCCGCGCGATAAATATCTGCTGTGGCTCTTTGCCTCCACCGATGGTCATGTGCACATGGTCGACGGCGTGAGCGACCAGGCCGCCAGGTTCGCATGGGACAGCGATCTAACGACGGTAAAGACTTCATGCGGCGCCGGCTGGCAGGTGCTGGCTGCAAGTGCTGAAGCTACTTCTGAAGAAGGAACCGGCGATTCAGTGCGCGCGTATGAGTTTCCAGATCGCGATCCCGTCGCGGTAAGCGCGGCCATCGATTTTTCCGGCGCGGTTACAGCGTTGTGGACGGAAGCGAAGGGCGACACGGCGATCACAGTCGTGAAAAATCGAGAGACGGGAAACTATGAGGCTTTTCGACTGGCGGTGGTTTGTAGTCAGTAGCATGTTGGTTGCGGCTCTGGCGGCGAGCGCCGAGACGCGGCCGCAGTATGGAGGCGTGCTGCACGTTGCCATGCGGGCCGCACCTGCGTCGCTGGATCCAATGGACAGCACGCAGCCGGATTCGTTCGCCCGACGCAGCCTGGCCATGCTGATGTTCGACACGCTGGTGACCACGGACGAGAACGGGCGGGTTCAGCCTTCGCTGGCGACATCGTGGCAAGCATTGGCGGGCAGTCAGCGCTGGCAGTTTCGCGTCCGCCGCGAAGTGAAGTTTAACGACGGAACGCCGCTCACCGCCGAGATTGCGGCCGCTTCCCTGCGCGCCGCGAATCCATCGTGGAATGTGATTGCGGATGCAGACTCGGTAGTGATCGACAACTCTGATTCTAATTTGTTGGCTGAACTGGCGTTGCCGCGCAACGCAATTGTGGAGAGAACTTCCGTCGGCAAGCCAAGCGGAACAGGGCCATTTCACGTTGTTGATTGGCAGCCTGGAAAGAAGTTAGCGTTGGCGGCCGAAGAGAATTGCTGGCGCGGGCGTCCGTTCCTCGATGCCATCGAGATTGAGATGGGGAAAAGTTTTCGCGACCAGATGACTGCACTGGAACTGGGCAAGGCGGATCTGGTGGAAGTGGCGCCGGAGCAGACGCACCGGATTTCGCAGGAAGGGCGCCGCCTGGCGAGTTCCACTCCAGTTGAACTGTTAGCCTTGCTCTTCACTCGCGATGTGGCGTCCCCGGATGAGAAACTTCTTCGCGAGGCCTTGGCCTTGAGCGTGGAGCGCAGGTCCATCCGCAATGTGCTGCTGCAGGGCGCGGGACAAGCAACCGCCAGCATTCTTCCGAACTGGATGAGCGGATACGGATTTGTGTTTCCCACCGGCGCAGACTTACCGAGAGCGCGCCAGGAACGAGACCGAGTTCGCAGCAAACCAATCTGGACTCTGGGATACGATGGCACTGATCCGCTGGCCCGCTTGTTGGCCGAGCGCATCGCGCTGAATGCCAAAGATGCCGGACTGTCGCTGCAACCTACGTCAGCGACTGCCGCTGACTTGCGGCTGGTGCGAATTCCGCTGGCGTCGGCTGATCCATGGGTGGCGCTGGCGGATGTGGCCAGCTTCGCGGGATTGCGCATAGGAAAAGATCAAGGCGGTGTGGAGGATCTCTATGCGTCCGAATTGGCGCTGTTGGCCGCGCAGCGCGTGATTCCTCTTTTTCATCTGCCGGTGTCGTATGCATCGGCATCGACCTTGAAGAATTGGACGCTCCGGCCTGACGGGAGCTGGACTCTAGCCGACGCATGGCTGGGGAATGCGAGACAATGATCTCCAAATCATGATCGGCAAACCATGACCGGTAAACCGTGATCGGCAAATCATGATCGCCACAATATGACCTTCCGCCGCAAACTTCTCGCCGTTCTCGCGCTGATGGTTTTTCTCTCAGTAGGAGCGGTTGCCTGGCTGGTGCTGGCGTTGACGCGCAATGCGTTTGAGAAGACCGAAGATCAGCGCACGGCGGGGCTGATCACGCAGTTTCAGCGCGAGTTCAGCCGGCGAGGCGAGGACGTGGCCCGGCAGGTAGAAGCCATTGCTGCCTCCGATCCCATCAGCCGGATGGCGACCGCGCTGAATGGCACATCTGCGGACTCCGCAGAATATTTTGATCTTGCAAAGTCAATGGCTGAAAGCCACCAACTCGATTTTCTCGAATTTCTGGACGGGCGCGGCATCATTATTTCTTCGGCACAGTGGCCGGCAAAATTTGGCTATCCCGAAACCGCGTTCGAGAGTCTCTCGGCTTCGAGCGGTCAGAGCGCTTTTCTGAAACGAGAGGAATTGCAGGATTCCAGCGCGTTAGGACTCTTTGCCGTGCAGACCACTGGGATGAGCGAGCATCCTGTTTATGTGATCGGCGGCCGACGGCTCGACAAGAATTTTCTTTCCGCGCTGGATTTGCCAGCGGACATGCGCGTCCTGCTTTACCAGAATCGAAGTGAGCATTTTTTGCCGGATTCGCTCCTCGATCCGTCCGCTACAGGAAAGAGTCTCGACGTCGTGCGACCGGCAGACAAGTTCGCGCCCCTGATTGAATCGGTGCGGCAGGACAACCAGGAAATGACCGAAACTGTGGATTGGTCGTCCGATCAGGCGGACGAAGAGGTGTTTCACGCAATTCCGCTGCGAGGGGCGGGCACGGATCGTTCGGACAAGGATCGTCCCTTGCTGGCGATTCTGCTGGTGGGAAATTCGCGTCGGTCCTATGTCGAACTGAAACGCCGCATCCGTGCGTCGGGGCTGCTGGTTGGCGGCGGTGGGATCATTTTGGCGATCTTGCTTAGCAGTTGGGCGGCTACGAGAGTAACGCGCCCGATGGAGCAACTGGCGAGCGCGGCTCAGGATGTTACCGGGGGACATTGGGACACGCGGGTGGAAGTTCACGGCAGCGATGAAGTAGCGCAACTGGCCGAGTCCTTCAATCGTATGACCACCGAATTGCTGGCGCAAAAAGAACGTCTGGTGCAGACGGAGCGAGTCGCGGCCTGGCGCGAACTGGCGCGCCGACTGGCGCATGAGTTGAAGAATCCTCTGTTCCCTCTTCAACTCACGGTTGAGAACCTGATGCGCGCCCGCACGCAGAGCCCCGAGCAGTTCGATGAAGTATTCCGGGAGAGTGCCAGCACGTTGCTGGCGGAGATCTCGAATCTGAAGAAGATCATCGGCCGCTTCAGCGAGTTTTCGAAGATGCCGCATCCGCAGTTGCAACGGTTGCAGGTGAATGAGATTCTGCGAGGAGTCGTGAAGCTGTTCCAGGCGCAACTGCAGGCGCCGGGGCGCGAGCCAATCGGCTGCAAGCTGGAGTTGGACGAGAATCTTGGAACGATCGCTGCCGATCCGGATTTGCTGCACCGCGCATTGTCGAATCTCGTGCTCAATGCGATGGATGCCATGCCAAAGGGGGGGACGCTCACGCTACGGACCAGGCGCGACGATGGAAAAGTAATGATAGAAGTCGCCGACACCGGCTCTGGTCTGACATCGGAGGAGTGCGAGCGCATCTTCACTCCTTATTACACCAGCAAACAATACGGGACCGGGCTGGGCCTGGCGATCGTACAGTCGGTGGTCAGCGACCACGGTGGAAGAATCAGCGTGCGGAGCGAACCCGGGCGAGGGACCACTTTGGTGATCGAACTGTCAGAGAATCTTGAGGCGCTGCAGAA
Organism: Acidobacteriaceae bacterium; assembly: GCA_003136335.1. The sequence continues at coordinate 6,642 of PLEA01000231.1, forward strand.
ACTTCCTGCGGCGCAGAACCCAGGCGACAACGCTGGGCAGTTTTCCGGCTGAAATAATAATAACGAGGGGGACGGTTGCCACTCAAAGCGCATCTTTTGATCGTCGATGACGAAGCCAACACGCTGGCTTCTCTGTCGCGGGCCTTCCGGCTGGCGGGACACGAAGCAACAGTGTGCGACAACGCGGTGAAGGCTCTGGAACTGGCCAAAACGCAGCATTTCGATCTGATACTTTCTGACGTGGTCATGCCCGGAAAAGACGGGTTAACCCTGCTGGAAGAACTGAAAGCGCAGGGAGTCGCCGCGCCGGTGGTGATGATGTCGGGGCAAGCGCACATTGAAATGGCGGTGAAGGCCACACGGCTGGGCGCGCTCGACTTTCTCGAGAAACCCATCTCCAGCGACAAGCTGATGCTTACGGTGGAGAATGCGCTGAAGTTGCAACGCCTGGAAAGCGAGAACCGGCAACTCCGCCAGCGCCTCGGAAAGCACCAGATCGTGTGGAAGGGTGAAGCGATGCGGCGGGTGATGGCGCAACTGGAACGTGTCGCCGCGAGCGAGTCACGAGTTTGCATCTTCGGGGAGACGGGCACCGGGAAGGAACTCGTGGCGCGGACGATTCACGAGCGCAGCCCGCGATCGGCCGGTCCGTTCGTGACTTTGAACTGCGCGGCTGTGCCCGCGGAATTGATCGAGTCCGAATTGTTCGGACATGAGAAAGGCTCGTTCACGGGCGCGTCCGGGCGCCATATCGGTAAGTTTGAGCATGCTGATCAGGGAACGATTTTTCTCGACGAGATCGGCGATATGCCCCTGAACATGCAGGCTAAGCTGCTACGCGTGTTGGAAGAGGGCGAAGTCGAGCGCATCGGCGGCGACAAGCCCGTGAGTGTAAACGTTCGCGTGGTGGTTGCGACACATCGCGATCTGGAAGCGCGGGTCCGCGAGGAGAAATTCCGGCAGGATCTGTTTCACCGCATCCACGTTTTCCCGTTGCTATTGCCACCGTTACGCGAGCGGCGCGACGACATTCCAGCGCTGGTGGAACATTTTGCCGCGCAAGTGTGCGCACAGAACGGGTGGAAACCGGTGCCGTTCACCGCCGACGCGATTGAGGCCTTGCAATCTCATGCGTGGCCAGGGAACGTCCGCGAATTGCGCAATATGGTCGAGCGACTCATGCTGTTGGCCACCGAAGGGCAGGTGGATTTGCCAACGGTGCAAATGGCGCTGCCGAAAACTTCTTCCGCAGGAGCGGTTGCGTCCATTGACGCTGGCTCCGGTGCACTGGCCGATCGCGTGCAGTCGTTCGAGCGAGAGGTGATTCTCGCGGAATTGAAGCGCAGCCATCAGAACATGAGCCTAGCCGCGAAAAGTCTTGGCCTGGAGCGCAGTCACCTGTATAAGAAAGCGGAGCAACTGGGGATCGATCTGCGGGCCATGCGGCGAGAGCAGGG
>PLEA01000595.1 GCA_003136335.1 Acidobacteriaceae bacterium
CTCGCGGGAAAAGCGAGGGTGAAAGGGTGGATTCAAGAACAAAACGCGCATTGTGTCTGAAGTATAACAGACCTGTGTTGAAGTACAGGTGTTACTTTGGGATACCGGGAAAAGGACAGGTGGAATTATTCCGCAGACGGCGCAATCCCAGCCTGCGATCATGCGATTATGCCCGTTCTTGTTTTCCTTTCCAGTAATGCTTGATTGCTTCCAGCCGTCGGCGATTTTCTGGGACCTCAAATGTCTGTTCCAAGCCTTGGCGAACAATGATCCAAAACACGGCGACAAAGAAGGCAAGAATCGTCATTCCAATTACAATCAGGGTGCGGTGCGGAGACGAGTGTTTATCAGGCGGTACGGCAGCGTCTACAACTTGGACAATCTCGCCTTCCCGCGCCTCGTCAAGTTTGGCGATTTCCAGTTCTTTTGCCAGCAACTCGAAAACAGTTTCGTGATATTTCAGGTCACGAAGCCGGCGAATGTACTCCATACCCGCCTCCGTCATCCTGCCCTTGGAGAGGACGATGTCTGACCCCGTATCGTGCTGCGATCCCGCTATCTGCTCGAGCTGAGATCGCAGCGCAGCGAGCTGCTGTTTCGCGAGAATGAGATCCGGATTGTCCTCGGCCGCAAACGATCGCATGCCTTGCATTTGAACTTCCTTGGCCACGACTTGTGCGCGCAAGACTGCGGCGGATTCGATCAACGATCGTGCCTGACTGTCAATCTGCAGAACGCCAGTGGATTGTTGCGTCTTTCTCATCGCCTCTTCGGAGACCGTAAGGTCGTCTTTAGCCTGCTGCAATTCACCATCGAAAAACAAGCGCCGGCGGGCGGCTTCCGTTGTTGCCAGTGACGCAGACAACTTGCGGAATTCGTCGACGTAGCCATTCGCTAGTTCGGCAGCTCGCTTCGGATCGCCATCCTCGACCGAAATACGGATCAAGCCGTCCTTAGTGCCGGCAACTGCCGTGGTACGGCGCTCGAACTCCTTTCTGGTGTCCGACATTCGCTTTTCGCGGTACTCCTGCACTAAGCCGAAACGCTGGATCATCGCGTCCTCGACGGTGCGGCTGGTCAGCAAAGAGACGTACATATCAGCCGGGCTCTTGATGCCCAACCCGCCGGCTAGGGAGCTGAGTCCTCCCAGTGATCCCAGATTTCCCAATTGCCCCAACAACGCCGAGGCCATGGATGAACTCTGTTGGGGAGGTAGCAGCACAATCTTTGCCTCGTATCGGACCGGCAGCAAGATAGCAACAAGTATCGCCAATGCAGCGGCGCCCAACACGAAGCGGACGATGAACCGCTTGCGTGCTACCAGGAGGACTGTGATATCAAGCAGCGAAACCTCGGTTTGTGCCCGAGACGCGCTTGCGCTTTCTTCGGCCGCAATCGGTTCGGCCTCGATTAAGGTGTCTGTGTGAGTTGCCACGGTAAGATTATGACACTGTGCAGAGCGGGATTCTAGCAGGCTCCCTCAAATTGACAGTCCAACTTGAATATCCTTTGTCGCAACCCCAGCACGTAATCCGGTGGTTTTGTGCTAGCTTTAACGATTCGGAACTCCGCCAGGAAAACAGATTTCTTGGTGAACACACCATCCCCAGTGTGATATCAAAACTGAGTGATACAACTACTTGGGTGGCGCTGGGCATCGACAGGAAGTGAGATGAAGTTGGCTGAAAGGGCTGTCCCTGCACCGCGGGTTTTAAGCCGCTGCACCAAGACTGCAATTACAGCTTGGCTGATAACGGCGCTGATTGCTGGCTGTAGTGCAATCGCATGCGCGCAGGCGCCTGCGGACGACACAGATTCTGCTCCTTCGCCTCCGAAACCGGGAGTGCAGTCGCCGGAATTCTCACCCGGCCCGGTTGACATCAAATCGCTTCCGAAGAATCTTTTTGTGGATCAGAAGAACTTCTGGACGGCTCCTTTCCGTATGACCGAGAAACAGTGGGAGTGGGGGGTCCCGTCGATTCTTGCCGGCGCAGCCCTGGTGGCGGGCGACCGAACCATCGAAAACCACGTTCCCACGAGCCCTACGACCGTATCCCACGCGGTCACCGCTTCCAATGCAGGGGTCGGCGTTTTGGTTGGCGCAGGCGCCGGATTGTTCCTGTTAGGACACTTAAGCAACAACGATCAACAACGCGAAACCGGAATTCTTAGCGGAGAGGCCGCCGTTGGCGCATTTCTGGATACGGAAGTGTTCAAATACGCGGCAGGGCGAGAGCGCCCTTTTGTCGGCACTAGCCCAGGACGTTTTTTTGTGGGCGGGGACTCGTTTCCTTCGGTCCACGCTTCGGTGAGCTGGGCGATTGCCAGCGTAATTGCTCATGAATATCCCGGCGCGCTCACCCAGTTGCTGGCTTACGGCGTCGCCGGAGGCGTAAGTGCCGCGCGCTGGGCGGGCCAAAAGCACTTCGCATCGGAGGTGCTGATCGGCAGTGCTCTTGGCTGGTACATGGGACGGCAAGTTTTCCTTTCCCATTCGCACTACAGCGCCGCCGACATTGCGAAATATGGCACGTTTAGTAGTAGAGGAGAGGAGAGCGAGGAAGCCCAGGTCCTTCACAAAACTCGAAACATCGGCTCCAGTTATGTTCCGCTGGACAGCTGGGTCTACCCTGCATTAGAGCGGTTAGCTGCTCTCGGTTACATCCAGACCGCTTCCCTCGCTCTGCGTCCCTGGACACGCCTGGAATGTGCGCGCCTCTTAACGGAAGCTGCCGAACGCAAGGCCGATACTGATGCTCCGGCGGAAGTTCAGCAACTCTACCGTGCGCTTGCAGAAGAGTTCGATCGCGAGTCAGGACTGATGAATGGGGACAGCACTTCTACCGTCCAACTGGAATCCGTTTACGCTCGTCCAACTGAGGTCTCGGGAAAGCCTCTTACGGACAATTATCATTTCGGCCAGACCTTGCTCAATGACTACGGGCGGCCCTACGAACAGGGTTTTAATTCCGTAACGGGCGCGTCGGGATGGGCGACGGCAGGGCCCTTTGTTATCTATGCTCGCGGAGAGTATCAGTCGGCGCCCTCGGCTCCGGCGCCTACGCCTGCAATGCTCGATTTGTTTAATAGCACGGATGCATGGCCGACTGGTCCTGCGGTCCCTGTCGCGGCCATTAGCCGCTTCCAACTATTAGACACCTACGTGGGCATGAATTTTGCGAACTGGCAGATCTCGTTCGGCAGGCGCAGTTTGTGGTGGGGACCCAGTGAGGGCGGAACGATGATTTTTACCAACAACGCTCCTCCGCTCAACAACATGTTCACCGTCGATCGGGTCACTCCGTTTCGGTTGCCTTGGATTTTCCGCTATCTCGGGGACATCCGCTTCGAGGGCTTCATCGGACACATGACAGGACTCGAGTTTCAGACCACGGTTTACACTGGCACGAGCACTCTCACAACCCTTGGACAGTACGGAAAGAACTTGCATCCCCAGCCGTTTCTGAGTGGTGGAAAAATCAGCTTCAAGCTGACGCCGGATTTCGAATTCGGCATGTCGAAAACGACGGTTTATGGAGGACCGGGAAACCCACTGACCATCACGACTTTCTTGGATAGCACCTTCGGCCGACACCTTCACGGCGATGTTTTGGGTGATGGGCGGACGACTGCGGACTTTTCCTATAGGATTCCGGGGCTCCGGAACTGGCTCACCGCGTATGGGGAGGCCTTTAGTGAAGACGAGATTTCACCGATTCCGTATATGCGGAAGTCTGTTTCCCAAGGAGGACTGTATTTTGCCAAGTTACCGAGGGTCCCTAAACTGGACCTCAGGCTTGAGGGCGGATACACCAGCCCGGTAACCTTCTGCACCTCGTGTTTCTATACGAACGCTCAATACATAAGCGGATACAACAACGACGGCCGCTTGATCGGAACCTGGATCGGGCGTGCCTCACAAGGCGAATTGATTCGGACGAACTACTGGCTGAGTCCCCGGAAGAAAATCGGTCTTGAACTGCGGCATAGAAAGAATGACCGGCAGTATCTTCCTCAAGGTGGAACCCAGAATGACATCGCTGTGAATGCGGATATCTTCACGGGACCTGGCTTTCGCTTTCAGGGCAACCTACAATATGAGCTCTGGCAGATTCCTTTGTTGGCAGCAACTCGTCAGTCCAATGTGGCGGTGTCTTTTCAATTCAGCTTCTGGCCAACCGCACATTGACGACCTGACCTGCGGCCTCAACCTCACGATTCAGTGGAACAGATAGCGTGCACCCTTTCCAAGATGGTAAGACTTCGTTCAAGTACAGACCGGTCGTTTGAAAATCCGACATCACGAGAGTTCGAAGAAATGGGGATAGGGGCATAAGGGGGTTTGACATTACGGCTGCGCCAGCCGGAGCTGTCGAGCATATCTGCGTGCTATACGGCGCGCGACGCTTCGTCGCCAGAATACCGTGAATAGGGCTCATAACAGTGCGCTTTCCGCATTTGCTGCGGAAGCGACACAACTGTGTCTTGCAATTGATGCGCCCAATGGTCAGTCGAGTTCGGGAATCGTAACCACGGGCGGCCTTATCGGGAATATGCCTCTGCCCGTGCTTGGGGTAATGCTTGGTTTCCTATTGACATATCGCTCTATGGCATTTAAATTAGCCGCACAAACAGCAAACAGAATTTGCCAAGGCGATGACAGACTTCTCGGTTACGTCATGGGACTCTGGTTGCTTCTTCCCTCCTACGTATTTGCGCGGTTGGACAGCAGCACTACGTTTCAGGCGGAGACTTGCCCATCGCGATCATAAACGTCAGCCCTTGAGAATCGAACGTAAGTATTCATGGGGTTCGAAAAAAGAGACGCTAAGCATTCGTTTCCGTAGGATCTTAAATGAAACCGGGAAAGGGAAGTCACCAAGCCTATTTACCGTTCCGTTTAGGAGGCGTTGATTTGTATGATTCGCAGTCGCCTCAGCTATGTCCGGTTCTACTTGAAGATTCTGACGTTGTTGCTACCTGCCTGTTCTTACTTCATTGCGGTCAAAGTACGATTCGGTTTTAATCTGCTGTTTTCCCGGACCGCACCAGCTGGTTTGCCCTCGTACTGGGGCATTGTGTTGCTGACCACGATCGTTTGGGCGATTGCCGCTGAAGAGTCTGAACTCTGGAATGTGGAGCAATTGTATGCACCGGGCGGGAAGACCCGGAGACTGCTGGAGGCCCTCGCGTTTACATATGCAGTCGTCATGGCGATCGGGTTCCTATATCGACAGGCCAGCTACTCGCGCATCGTTGTCGCTGTTAGCGCTGTGGCTCTCTTTGTTTTGGCAACCGCGGCTCGCATTATTTCCCGGGTTATTTTAGAGTTTCTGCGAAAGAGCGGCAAGAATGAAGTCAGAATTCTGATCGTTGGGACAGATCGGTTCGCTCGCCGAGTGTCGACGACGCTTCTTCACGGCGAAGTGCTTCCCTGCAAAGTGGTGGGCTTCGTGCGTTTGCCGGATCAGGAAGTTACTGTTGAAGGACCTGTCTACGAAATGGATCAAATCCCGATTTTCTCTAACGGGAATTCGATCAACGACGTTGTCATTGCCCTCCCTGCGGCCCGTTTGAGCGACGTCCAGCGAATTGCGCCTGCGTTGGAAAAGTTGTGCGTACCTACGCGGGTTGTAGTCGACCTCGGAGAAGGTGTAGGCATTCGTGATCGCCTGATCGATCTGGGCGGGATTCACATGCTGGATCTGCGGCCGATGTTGTCGGAGACCGGTCCTTACCTTTTTCAGAAGCGTGCCTTCGACGTGGCCCTTTCGCTCCTCGTTGTGCTGCTTACCTCGCCGATTAGCCTGCTGATCGCAATCGCTATTAAAGCCTCCAGCCGTGGTCCTGTCTTTTTCATCCAAGAGCGTGTCGGGCTCAACGGCCGGGTATTCCGCATGTTGAAGTTTCGCACCATGCGGGTAGGGAGCCGGGAAGAAGGAGATACGCGTTGGACCTGCACCAACGATCCGCGACGGACAATGGTGGGCGTTCTGCTACGGAAGACCAATCTCGACGAACTCCCCCAATTCCTCAACGTGTTGAGGGGGGACATGAGCATCGTCGGTCCGCGACCTGAACGAGCACATTTTGTGGAGAGGTTTCTGGAGGAAATCGAGCGCTATAACTTCCGCCACACGTTCAAGGTCGGAATCACCGGCTGGGCACAGGTGAACGGCTGGCGCGGGGACACTTCGATCCAGAAGCGTGTGGAGTATGATTTGTACTATCTTCGCAACTGGAGCCTGACCTTCGATCTGCAGATCATTTCCATGACCTTGCTGCGTATTTTCAACAGCAGGAACGCTTATTGATCTGTTTCCGTGCTCTCAGTTTGTGGATTCTTCTGGCAATTCCTTCTGCGAAGCAACCTGTTGCTCTTCCTCTATTCGCGCAGGCGTATCCGAACTGGTGAAGTGAACTGTCCCGGTTCGCGCAAGCCTTCTTCGAAAAGACGGGGACTTCTGCTGTTCATCTCCTGTTTAAAGGCGAGTGGTGACGACAGGTATCTTCTTTGTGTAGAGTGTTGTGCGGAACCGCCCAGCTTTGATCTGGAACAACTGGAGGCAAGCTTGAGAAACAAACTGACATCTTCTGTGATAAGTCTGCTCGCTGTCATCGCCTCACTGATCGGCAACCCGATCGCCGCCGTGGCTCAGTCGCAAACGGCGCAGGTCCACAAGGCTCCAACAGCGAGTGTAAGCGTCGACATCCCGATTCCAGACATCCTTTACACGAAATTTGTGCTCAACAACGGTCTGACTGTGCTGGTGCATGAGGACCACAAGGCCCCGATTGTCGCCGTGAACACCTGGTATCACGTGGGCTCCAAGAACGAGAAGCAGGGCAAGACCGGCTTTGCCCATCTTTTCGAGCATCTGATGTTCAGCGGCAGCGATGACTTCAATCACACTTATATCAACGCCATGGAACGGGTCGGTGCCACGAACATGAACGGTACCACCAACAACGATCGCACGAATTATTTTGAGAATGTGCCTACTTCCATGCTGGACTATGCCCTATTCGCGGAGAGCGATCGCATGGGACATTTGCTGGGCGTGCTCGACCAGAAAAAGCTCGACCTGCAGCGCGGCGTGGTGCAAAACGAAAAACGCCAGGATGAGAACCAGCCCTACGGCGTTACTGAAGAGCTGATCGTGGAGAACACGTACCCGGTCGGCCATCCTTACTCATGGACGGTAATCGGTTCCATGAAAGACCTTGACGCGGCGTCCTTAAGCGACGTGCAGGAGTGGTTCAAAACCTACTATGGACCGAACAATGTCACGGTCGTGGTCGCCGGCGACGTCACGCCGGAAGTGGTGCGCGAAAAAGTGGAAAAGTATTATGGCGAGATTCCTGCTGGGCCGCCCATCGCCAAACAAGAAGTCTGGATCGCGAAGCGCACCGGCACGCACCGCGGCTGGGTGCAGGACCGTGTACCGCAGGCTCGTCTCTATCGCGTATGGAACGTGCCGGAATTCGGCTCGCCGGAAGAATCGTTGCTGGATTTGGCGGCGCAGGTGCTCGGCCAGGGCAAAACGTCGCGGCTCTACAAGCGCCTGGTATACAAAGATCAGATTGCAACCAGCGCGACCTCGGATAATGACACGAACGAGATCGGCGGGCAGTTCGATTTCACGCTCACCGCGAATCCGGGCGGAGATCTGAGTAAAGTGGAAACGGCCGCGGAGGAAGAACTGCAAAACTTCCTCAAGAACGGCCCCAGCGCCGCCGAGCTGCAATTGGCCAAGACGCAGATTCTTGGCAGGTACGCACGCATCGTGGAACGGATTGGCGGCTTCGGCGGCAAAAGCGACCTGCTGGCGCGCTGCCAGACCTACACGGGCAATCCCGACTGTTATAAGGAATATCTCAAGGGAGTGAAGGCGGCTACTCCCGCCGCGGTGAAGAAGGCTGCCGTTGACTGGCTCAGCGACGGCGACTACGTGCTGGAGGTGCATCCCTACCCGACTTCGTTCAAGACTGAAGCCAAACTTGACCGGTCGAAAGAACCCACCACGGGCGACCCGATGTCGCTCAAGCTTCCTCCCTTGCAGAAATCCTCGCTCAGCAATGGGCTGAAGATCGTGCTGGCGGAGCGCCACACTGCCCCCGTGGTGAACTTCAGTCTGCTGGTCGACAGCGGATACTCTGCCGATCCCGCCAACGCAACCGGCACAGACAGTTTTGAGCAGCGCATGCTGGAAGAAGGAACCCCAACGCGCGATTCGCTCAAGATTGGCGAAGAACTGGAATCCCTCAGCGCCAACTTTAGTGCTGGCGCCAATCTCGATTATTCGCTGGTCAACCTCAATACGCTCAAGAGCACGATGGACCAGTCGCTCGACATTTATGCGGATCTCATCCTGCATCCGGCGTTTCCGGAGAAAGAGTTCCAGCGCTTGCAGAAGGAACGCCTGGCCGGCATCAAGCGCGAAAAGGTGACGCCCCAGCCCATGGCGTTGCGGGTGGTTCCGACGCTGCTGTATGGCAAGGGACATCCCTACGCGGTGCCTTTCACCGGCACCGGCACCGAGGCCAGCGTGAGCAAGATGACCCGCGAGGATTTGGCCAAGTTTCACGATACCTGGTACAAGCCGAACAACGCCACGCTGTTGGTGGTTGGTGACACCACACTGGCTGAAATCAAACCCAAGCTCGAACGGCTTTTTGCTTCCTGGAAGCCGGGCGACGTTCCCCAACGAACCGTGCCGCACGTGGGGGATCCAGAAAAGAACGTGGTTTATCTCATCGACCGACCAGGATCTGGACAGAGCATGATTTTAGGCGCGCAACTGGCGCCTCCACAGAAGGATCCTGATGCCATCGCGCTGCAACTTGTGAACAGCATCTTTGGCGGAAACTTCAGTTCGCGAATCAACATGAACCTGCGGGAGGACAAGCATTGGTCCTACGGCGTACGCACCGTGTTGCCGCCTGTCCGCGGCCAGCGTCCTTATATCAGCATCTCCGCGGTGCAAACCGACAAGACCAAAGAATCCATGGTTGAATTGGTCAAGGAATACAAGAATGTCGTGGGCTCAAAACCGATCACGCCGGAAGAACTCAAGGATGAACAGGATAATGCTACCCTCGCGCTGCCCGGTACTTTTGAGACCGTCCAGCAACTCAGCGGCGCTTATGGCAACATCCTCGAGTTTGGCTTGCCGGAGGATTACTACAACACCTTCACTCAAAAAGCGCTGGCCGTAACGCCAGACAGCGCCAATGAAATCGCCAAGAAATACATCTTGCCCGACCACCTGGTGTGGGTGGTCGTAGGAGACATGAGCAAGGTCGAATCCGGCATCCGTGAGCTGAACCTGGGCGAGGTCCACAAGATCGACGCCGACGGCAACCCAGTGCAGTGATATGAATTGCCGGTGCTCGGGGAACTGCCGGTCAATTGCTGCGCAGAGCCGTCATCGGGTTGATGCGTGACGCTCGACGCGCGGGAATGTATCCCGCAACCAAGGCCACGGCACTCAGCAGCAGAATCATGCCGGCGAATGTCATGGGATCGGAAGGCTCGGTTCCGAAGAGCAGGGAGGCGATTCCCCTAGCGACTGCGAACGATGCCAGAATTCCCACTGCAATTCCGAGAAGCGCGAGGCGCAATGTCTTGGCGATGACGCCGACTTGCACTCGCGTCGCGGTCGCACCCAGGGCCATGCGGATGCCGATCTCTTGCGTCTGCTGAGTCACCGAGTAAGAGATCACTCCATAGATCCCAAGCGATGCCAGAACCAGGCCAAGCATCGCGAATGCCGCTACCAATAGGACGAAGAAGCGCCGCGGCGAGACCGCATGATCCACGATTTGCTGGATGGGACGAAATTCCGTGGCAGGCTGCCCGGGATTGATCGAACGCAGAGTGCTCATCACACTCGAAGCTAGCGCCTCCGGCGGAAGTTTAGTGCGCACGACCAACTCCGCTCCCTCGGGCTCGGACTGGGTCGCGGGCACGTAAACCTCGGGACTGGAAGCCTCCTCCACGCTGCTCTCACGCACATCGGAGATGACTCCAATCACCCGAGTGTCTTTCTCTCCGATTCCCTCAGCCAAGCGCCCAACCGGATCTTCGCCCGGCCATTCCCGGCGAGCGGCGGCCTGATTGATGAGGATGACGTGTTCGCTGTCGTTGCTATCCTGCCAGCTGAAGTCGCGTCCCTGGCGCAGGTGCATGCCCATCGCATCGAGGTAGCCCGGAGTCACGATGTAGACAAAGGCATCGGAATTTCTTTCCTTGGGATAAACCTTGCCCTTTGCGGTCAGATCCCAGCTGCGATTGCGATCCAAGGGGAGCATGTCTGCGATGCCGGCCGATTCGATGCCAGGTATTGCACCAATGCGAGCTAGAAGGTCCTGCAAAACTGCCGCGCGGCGCGTCCGATTGCCTCCGTCGTTGTAGTCGATCTTGAGGGCCGCGGCGTGGCTGGGTTTGAATCCTAGATCGACGTCGAGGACGCGGAGAAAGCTGCGCAGCAGCAGGCCGGAGCCGACCAGAAGTACGAAGGACAGCGCGACCTCCGAGATCACGAGGATAGCGCGCAGACGCTCATGTTTTCTTCCCTGACTCATGGCCGGCCCGGAGTCTTTGAGCGCTTCCTGCAGATTGTCCACCGAAATTCTGGATCCGGGAGCAAGGCCGAACAGAACTGTAGCTACGACCGCGATGAGTAGGGTCCAGACAAGCCCGCTCGAATCCACCCTCACGCTACTGAGCAATGGAAGCGCGATCGATCCCTGGTGGGCGAGGTACGATGTGGTGACAAAGGCGAAAAGCAGGCCAAACAAGGCACCGATACTCGACAAGACCAGGCTCTCCACCAGCAACTGGCGAATCAGCCGTCCTCGTCCCGCGCCGAGCGCGGTGCGCATGGCAAATTCTTTGCTGCGCGCAGCGGCCCGAGCCAAGAGCAGATTGGAAAGGTTCACGCCGACGATGAGAAGAATAAGCCCTACTGCGCACCAAAGAACAATCAGAGACCGCCGCAGTTTGCCGCTGACATAGTCTTTTAGCCCGGCGATTTCTGTGGCAGCATCGGCCATCCACTCAGGATGCGTCGCGCTGAGGGGCCGGAAGAAAATGTTCGATTCGGCCTGCGCCTGCGCGGCGGTCACTCCAGGCTTGAGACGGCCAACCATCGACAGCATGTGTCCCCAATTCCGAAAGCCATCCATGATGGCCGGAACAAAAATGTCCATCTTCGCCCCGGGCGCGAAAACGGCGCCGAAGTCGAACCGCTCCGGCAGCACGCCGACGACGGTAACCGAATCATTATTAAGCCGAATCGCTTGGCCTATGATCGACGGATCCGCGCCGAACTGCCGCTGCCAAAATGGGTGGCTCAACAGAACCGCGGGCCTTCCGCCTTTCACGCACTCTTCGGGCGAAAAAAGTCGCCCGAGCACGGGTTGCACGCCCAGAGTTTGGAAGAAATTTGCTGCAACCCAGACGCTGGAAACAGGTTTCGGCTCGCCCCGACCCATTAGCTTGGTATCGGAGATGGAATAATAAGGCACGAA
>PLEA01000519.1 GCA_003136335.1 Acidobacteriaceae bacterium
GATCGAAAGGTTCGCCAGACGCCGTAGGAAACCAGTCCATACAAGGCTGATACGACAAACCCTTGTATTCTTGCGTCCCTGGAGTGCTGGCCAAAAGCGAAGATTAACTCCCTAAAAGACACTGAATGGCCAATATGAGAGTGAAAATAATCGCAAACCATTTTTCACTTAAATGCTTTTTAGGTACTCGCTTTCTTGTATGGGCCACGTTTTCTCGCCTTCGGCAGATAGGAATCAGCCATCATCACGATTTCTTCAAGACTCCAAACATGATCGGATAGGCCAGCAGCCATTCTCGGGGCGATTCGCAGAGTCTTGTGGATTCTGGCGAAATTGTAGTGTACGGCGCGGATCGCAACTATAGCGGCGTGATTCTGAATTTTCTTGCTGAAGGCGTTGGTCAGGCGAGTAAATCGCCTCATGCTCATCCGCATCGTCAGGTTGTGCCTTTCGACGAAACTGAGGCACCACCCCGCCCCACACTTCCTTGACTTCACTTCTCTCGCCGCCCGATAATAAAAAGTTCTTTTATCATTCTTGGACAATTTAGCTGAACTCATAAGGAGCGTTTCGTGGCGTCAGCCAGTTCTCCTGCTCCCGTGGTAGCGCATAGGGTTGGTCCGTTGCGCGCTGGTCAGGGATCTTCATTTGTTTTGCGCCGGCTGCATTCCCTTTCGGGGATCGTCCCGGTGGGCGCGTTTCTGTTCGAGCACATTCTGATTTCGAATTCGACCGCCATTACCGGACCGGACGCTTATGCGCGCCAGGTCAGCTTTCTGGCGAACCTTCCGCTGGTATTTTTTCTGGAGCTGTTCGGCATCTGGCTGCCGATTTTGTTTCACGCGCTCTACGGCTTCTACATCTGGTATCGCGGAGACGGAAACACGATCGCTTACCCATGGTCGGGCAACTGGATGTATACCGCACAGCGCTGGACCGGCGGCATCGCCTTCGTCTACATCGTGTGGCATACGTACACGATGCGGTTCACCGGAGTCGACCTGCACGACAATCCCGCTGGGTCGTTTGCCAAGGTTGCGGCGGAAGTTCACAATCCGTGGCTGCTCGCCTTCTACGTGGTCGGGCTGATCTGTGCGTCGTGGCATTTCGCGTACGGGATCTGGCTGTTCGCCGCGAAGTGGGGCATCGTTTCCGGCGACAAGGCGCAGCAGCGCCTACTGCGCGTGTGCCTGGCATTCTTCATGCTGCTGAGTGTCGTGGGTCTGGTGAGTTTGTACACGTTTCGCGAGCGGTTCCAGGAGTCTCCGGAGCCGGGCGCAAACATTGTGGACACGCGCCCTGCGACAGCCACCAACGGAAGGCCGGTGCAATAAGATGGCAACTCCCAAAATCATTGTCGTGGGCGGCGGCCTGGCCGGGCTGGCCGCGGTGATTAAGATCGCGGAGATGGGCGCCAGCGTCGACCTGTTTTCCATTGTTCCAGTGAAACGTTCGCACTCGGTGTGTGCGCAGGGCGGAATTAACGCCGCGAAAAACCTGAAGGGCGAAGGCGATTCGACTTGGAAGCATTTTGACGACACGGTCTACGGCGGCGACTTCCTCGGCAATCAGCCTCCGATTAAAGACATGTGCGAGGCTGCGCCGGGAATCATTGACCTGCTCGATCGCATGGGCGTTCCCTTCAACCGCACGCCCGAAGGGCTGCTCGACTTCCGCAGGTTTGGCGGGACGCTGTACAACCGCACCGCGTTCGCGGGCGCGACCACAGGACAACAACTGCTCTATGCACTCGACGAGCAGGTGCGGCGCTACGAATCCGAAGGCAAAGTGAAGAAGTACGAGCACTGGGAATTTCTCTCAGCCGTGCTCGATGACCACAACGTCTGCCGCGGCATCTGCGCCATGGACCTGCACTCGATGGAAGTGCGAACGTTCCCCGCCGACGCGATCATTATTGCGACCGGCGGCATTGGTGCGATCTTTGGCAAGTCGACGAACTCGGTGGTTTGCACGGGATCGGCGCAGTCGGCGCTTTACCAGCAAGGGTGCTACTACGCCAACGGCGAGTTCATACAGGTTCATCCGACCTCCATTCCCGGCGAAGATAAGCTGCGGCTGATGTCGGAGTCGGCGCGTGGAGAAGGCGGACGCGTGTGGGTGCCGAAAACCCTCGGCGACAAGCGCGATCCCAATTCCATTCCACAAAATGACCGCTGGTACTTTCTGGAAGAGTGGTATCCGAAGTACGGCAACCTGGTTCCGCGCGACGTGGCCACGCGGGCAATTTTCAAAGTGGTGTACGAGTACAACCTCGGCATCGACGGCAAGCCGATGGTGTATCTCGACCTGACGCACATCGACCGCAAGATTCTCGACCGCAAGCTGGAAGGGATTCTGGAAATCTACGAGAAATTTGTGGGCGACGATCCGCGCGACACGCCCATGAAGATCTTCCCCGGCATGCATTACACCATGGGCGGGCTCTGGGTCGATTTCAAGCAGGCGACGAACGTCCCAGGAGTCTTCGCGGCGGGCGAGTGCGAATATCAGTACCACGGCGCGAACCGGTTGGGAGCGAACTCGCTGGTTTCGTGCATCTACGGCGGGGGCATCGCGGGGCCGAATGCCGTGAAATACGCGCGCGGACTGCAGGCCGCGTCTGATGGCAACGGATGCTTCGCGGCGGAACAGAAGCGTCAGGAAGAGATCAACTTTACGCTGATGAAGGCCGACGGCACTGAGAATCCAGTCAAGTTGTGGCGCGAAATGGGCGAGCTGATGACCAAGGATTGCACCGTCATCCGCTACAACAAGACTCTGCAGCAGACCGACGGCAAGCTGGTCGAAATGCTGGAGCGCTATCGCAAGATCAACCTGAGCGATCGCACGCAGTGGGCGAACACCACTGTGGTCTTTGCCCGGCAGCTTTACAACATGCTGCAGTTAGCGCGGGTGATCGCACAGGGCGCGGGCATGCGCGACGAATCGCGCGGCGCGCATTACAAACCGGACTTCCCCGAGCGCGACGACAAGAACTGGCTGAAGACGACGAAGGCATATTTCGCACCGGATGCGGACGAGCCGAAGTTTGAGTTCGAGCCCGTGGATACGTCGCTGATTCAGCCGCGTCCGAGGAAGTATTGAAATGCGTGGAGGGTGCCCCATCCTTGTCGCGTTCT
>PLEA01000261.1 GCA_003136335.1 Acidobacteriaceae bacterium
TGGCCATTGCTCTGGACCACAATCGGGGAACCGGTGGCCGGAGTCATAATCACGCTCGCTCCGGAAATGGCTGCTCCGGACGGATCGGCGACTTGTCCGCGGAGAATTCCCGATGCGGCTTGCGCCAACAACGCACTTGCGGACAACAACAATAAGATCACAATGACGAAACAATAGGCGCATTTCTCAACCTTCATTTGATCTTCCTACTCCTTAATGACGTACGAATCTATAAAAGCAGCGGAACAATCTTTTTCGAGACAGGCATTGTTATTGACTTGCGTCGCCAGCAGGCGCGCCGCCTAAACTCCAGGGCGCCAACATCATTGCCTGACTCCCATTGGGAGCGGCCTGAAGGATCAGCTCCACTCCACTAAGCAGCGTGATCGCGGTGCCACCAGCGGCCGCCGTGCCCTGGGTCGTGACAATCAACACAGCATCACCTTTGTGCAGATCGTTGAGCGTAACCGCAGGCATGCGGCTCAACATCTGCTGGAAGTCCGGCGATCCACCCTGGCGCATGCCTGCACCGCCCATTGCGCCTCCACCCGAGTTCATCCCTCCAGCCGGAGCACCAGTTCGCGGGCCGTTGGCAGCCACTGGCGCAGATCCGGAGCTCGAAGAAGCAGCCGCTCCCGGCGTGCCCGGAGGCATGGAGCCTTTCAACCGCATTGCGATACGTTGCGCCATCTCGGGGGGCAGTTTGTGGAGCTGCGATTCCGCTGTGATCTTGACCTGCACTGCCTTCTTACTCAATAAATCTTGAACGCTGATTGTGCCCCCGCTTGCATCCACCGAATTCACTAAGCCCGCGACATTGCGGAAGGTGCCAGTGACAATTTCCTGCGCCGTCAACTCGGAGCCGTCAGCGCTGCGATCACCGCGCGCCCGGAGCTGATCGCCCGGCTGGATTTCCTGCAAGGTGCCGGGCTTGGCATCATCGAATTTCACGGAGTCCGCAGCGTAGCGGCGGAACACAGTGCTCTGCGAGGTATGCACCGCGATGTCTTTTTTTCCGCCCAAGCTCGTTACCGAGATGGTTATCGTGCCGGTCGCGGGATCGACGGCACCCACCAGACCTCCTAGTCCGCGCTTCGTCCAGTCCTGGCGTTCCTGTTCGTGACGCGCCTCAAGGTCGGAACGGGGTATCACGATGACTTCCAAAGCGGCAATGGACGTGCCGTCCGCAGACGCCTGCCCGCGAACGCGGACTCTGTCGCCCACCTGCAGTGCCTGCAACTGGACGGCCGTCGCATTCTTGAGATCCTTCTCGCCGGGCGCAATACTCAAGATGCGAGCGTTCGGCTGCACGTTCACCGAGACGTCAGGGCCGGAGTCCGGCGTCAAGGTGATCGCGTTGCCATTGATCGCCTTAATCGCGCCAATGCGCCTTGCGACCGCGGGTTGGCCAGCGACTTGGGGTTGGCCGACCGCAGCTCCGAAACATGCCGGCAGGAACTGCGCACCGAACACGCTTATGACGGAAAAGACAAACGTCGTGATTGCTGCTTTCTTAGCGTTCATGCGCTCCACCTTCTAATTTACATCGCCGCGAGCTGCGGAAGTCGCTGGTTTACAAAGTTTTACCCAGACAAACGAAGTATTACAAAAGATCCATATACGGCCCGAACGTAATGCCTATCTTACGTGGTTTTGATTGCGGCCGGAGGGGCGTCAGTGGGCTTTCCGATTTGAGTGCTGCTGCATTGAACAGCGGTGAAAAATCTCTCTTAGCTCGGCGCAGCTTGACCGCAGAATATGGTCGCCTCAGCCACCTGCTGTCACAGAATTCTCTCGTGCGTGTAACCGGCGGAAACCAGAGCCGCAAGGAGTTCTGCGATGTGATCGGGGCCTCGGGTCTCCATGGTGATGTCAATGGCAGTATCGCCGAGATTGACTCCATGATAAGCGCGGTCATACGCGGTTTCGACGATGTTGGCCCGGTGTTCGGCCAGGATCCCGGTTAACCGGTGCAGCGCGCCGGGATAGTCGGGCAGGTGAACGCGCAAGCGGACGAGGCGACCATCCTTGACCAGACCGCGCTCGATAATGCGCGAGAGTAAGGTAACGTCGATATTGCCGCCGCAGACGAGCACCGCGACTCGTTTGCCCTGCAAAGGCAGCTTGTGATTCAAGACTGCGGCGATGGCGGCTGCTCCGGCGCCTTCGGCCAACGTTTTCTCGCGCTCCAGCAGCAAGAGAATCGCGTTTGCGATTTCTTCTTCTTCCACGGTAACAATGTCGTCCACATATTTTTGAACCAGGGGAAGCGTGCGTTCTCCGGCGCGGCGTACCGCGATTCCGTCGGCGATCGTTTTCGCGGACTTCAAGGTGACGGGTTTGCCCTCGGCCACTGCGGCTTTCATGGAAGGAATCCGGGAGGGCTGAACTCCGAAGACCTGCACAGCAGAATTAGTTTCCTTGACGGCGCAGGCGATTCCGCCGATGAGTCCACCGCCGCCGATGGGCGCTACGATGACCTCGATGTCGGGATGTTGCTGCAGAATTTCGAGTCCGAGAGTTCCCTGCCCGGCGATGACCGCGTCGTCGTCGAAGGCATGAATCAGGGTCAGACGTTCCTTCTGGCTCTGCTCGACGGCCTTTTCGTAGGCCTCGTCATAGTTGGTCCCGTGCAGCACGACCTCCGCGCCATAGGCGCGAGTCGCCGAAACTTTGGTGAGCGGTGTGGGGAGCGGCATCACGACTCGCGCCTGAATCTTATGGCGTCCCGCGTGGTAAGCGACCCCTTGCGCATGATTGCCGGCCGATGCGGCGATCACACCGCGGGCACGTTCATCATGGTTAAGAGTGAGCAGTTTGTTCAGCGCTCCCCGCTCTTTGAAAGCGCCGGTGCGTTGCTGATTATCGAGCTTGAGGAAGATAGAATTGTTGGTAAGCCCGGAAAATGTCTCCGAGTGGGTGCAGGGAGAGATGCGAATGTCCGCCCGAATTCTGTTGAGCGCGGATTGGATGTCCGAAAGTTGGATCATGACGCTGGTGCAGGTATCTTACCCCGCTCCATCTTAGCCCGCTCCATCTTAGCTTAGGCGGCGGTTGGATTGTGGTGATCACGAAGCGATTTGCCGTGCAGCGGAAGCCAAGGGAACAACAGGCCGCAACGTGAGCGTCTTCAGGTAGGCATCGACAGCAGCAGCCGCTTTGCGGCCCTCCGAGATCGCCCACACCACGAGCGATTGCCCGCGGCGCATATCGCCCGCCGCGAATACTCCCGGAACCGACGACATGTAATTCTGATCCGTCGCCACGTTGCCGCGGTTGTCGAGCTGAACTCCCAATTGCTCGATCATTCCGCTGCGGACCGGACCGAGGAAGCCCATGGCGATCAAGATCAGGTCAGCTTCTATCGTAAACTCCGTGCCAGGGATTGGCTCGAACCTTGGGGGAGGACCAACCCGAACGGCATGAAGCTGCTTGACGTTCCCGGTTTCGTCGCCCGTGAATTTTGCAGTGGCAATGCTCCAATCACGCACGCCGCCTTCTTCGTGAGCCCCCTCGATGCGCAATTGCAGGGGCCACATGGGCCAAGGCGTCTGCGGCGAGCGCTCGTCGGGCGGCTTCGGCATGATTTCAAATTGGTGAACCGAAAGCGGCTTCTGCCGGTGGCACGTGCCTAGGCAGTCAGCGCCGGTGTCGCCGCCTCCAATGATGACTACGCGCTTGCCCATGGCAAGAATTTCGACCGCTGGGTCAATCGTGTCCCCCAGGCAACGCTTGTTCTGCTGCGGAAGGAACTCCATTGCAAAATAAATTCCCTTCAGCTCGCGCCCGGGGACTTTCAGATCACGCTGATGCTCGGAGCCCCCCGCCAGCACAATAGCATCGCACTCACGCCGCAAGTCTTCGACCGCGATGTTTTTTCCGACCTCAGCATTGGGAACGAACTTCACGCCTTCGGCGGACATCTGCTCGAGGCGCCGATCGATGATGTGTTTCTCCATCTTGAATTCGGGGATACCGTAACGCAGCAATCCACCGATGCGATCTGCCTTCTCATAGACCACGACCGAATGTCCGGCGCGACACAGTTGTTGCGCCGCAGCCAATCCTGCCGGACCCGAACCGACGATAGCAACTTTCTTCCCGGTGCGAATTTTGGCGGGCTCGGGCCGGATCCAACCCTCGAGAAAGCCGCGCTCCACAATGTTTTTTTCGTTTTGCTTGATCGTAACCGGAGGTTGGTTAATGCCCAAAACACAAGACGCTTCGCAGGGAGCGGGACAGATTCTCCCGGTGAACTCGGGGAAATTGTTGGTAGCGTGTAGCTGACGGACAGCTTCCTTCCAACGCCCGCGATAAACCAGATCGTTCCAGTCAGGGATGAGATTGCTGACGGGACATCCCGTTTGGCAGAACGGAACACCGCAATCCATGCAGCGGGCGCCCTGCTTGCGAAGTTTTTCTTCCGGGAAGTCCTGATAGATCTCAAACCAGTCATTCACGCGCTCCAGTACGGGCCGACGCGGAGCCAGTTCCCGCGAATAGTCCATAAAGCCCGTGGTCTTACCCATGTTGCACCTGCTCATGTTCTACATGCTGGGCGTGCGCTAGAACGGCGACGGGGTGGCTCGGGATATAGGCTTGCTCGCTGCGCCCCACTCCCAGCACTCGCTTGAATTCATGCGGAAAGACTTTGATGAACCGCGAGACCATCTCTTGCCAGTTGTCGAGAATCCACTTCGCGCGCGGGCTTGCGGTCAAGGCCATGTGGCGCGTGACGAGATCCCGGACTATCTGCAGATCCTGACTGTTGAGTAACGGCTCGAGATCGACGGAGTCGAGATTGCAGCGTTTCTCCGTGAAATCCATGCGCTTGTCAAAGACATAGGCGATGCCGCCGCTCATGCCGGCCGCAAAATTCCTGCCGCACGAGCCGAGCACCAGCACCAGCCCGTTCGTCATGTACTCACAGCCGTGGTCGCCGACTCCCTCGACCACCGCCGTAGCTCCCGAATTGCGGACTGCAAAGCGTTCGCCCGCAACACCGTTGAAGAACGCTTCCCCACTGGTCGCGCCGTAGAGAGCCACGTTGCCGATCAGAATATTTTCTTCGGGAGCAAAATGGGAAGCACGCGGTGGGTACATGATGATTCGGCCGCCGGAAAGGCCCTTTCCAACGTAGTCGTTGGCTTCGCCTTCCAGCGTGAGCGTGACACCGTTCGCCAGGAAAGCCCCCAAGCTCTGTCCCGCCGACCCCGCGAGTTGAATTCGCACGGTGTCGTCGGGCAGTCCCGCGGAGCCGTAGCGGCGCGCGATTTCGCCACTCAACAGGCTTCCGACGGAGCGGTGTATGTTGCGCACCGGCAGGTTCACTTCGATGGGCGCAAGAGTTTCGAGAGCATCGTGAACCTGTCCGAGGATTTTGTGATCGAGCGCCTGCTCCAGACCATGATCCTGCGCCTGCACGCGCCGTCTCGCCACTCGCGAAGGCACCGGCGGGTTATAGAGGATTGCCGAAAAGTCGAGACCTCGCGCCTTCCAGTGATCTTTCCAGAAATCGACAGCCGGTTCCACATCCAGCATGTCGACGCGGCCCACCATCTCGTCCACGGTGCGGAATCCCAGCTCCGCCATGTACTGCCGAAGCTGTTCCGCAAGGAAGAAAAAGAAACTGATGACGTGCTCGGGCTGTCCCTGGAATTGTCTCCGCAGCACAGGATCTTGCGTGGCAATGCCCACCGAGCAAGTATTGAGATGGCACTTACGCATCATGATGCAGCCCATCGCGATCAGCGGAGTCGTGGCAAATCCGAACTCCTCCGCCCCCAATAGGGCGGCGATGGCCACATCGCGGCCAGTCTGCAGTTTGCCGTCGGTTTGCACGCGGATGCGGCTGCGCAGATCGTTCAACAGCAAAACCTGCTGCGTCTCCGCCAGCCCCAGTTCCCAGGGAATGCCTGCATGCTTGATGGAACTCAAGGGAGAAGCCCCGGTGCCGCCGGTGTCACCGCTGATCAGGACGACGTCGGCGTGTGCCTTCGCCACGCCCGCTGCAACCGTGCCTACGCCGACTTCGGCCACCAACTTCACGGCAATGCGAGCTTGCGGATTGACGTTTTTCAAATCATAGATCAGTTGCGCGAGGTCCTCGATCGAATAGAT
>PLEA01000228.1:0-2148 GCA_003136335.1 Acidobacteriaceae bacterium
TTTTAGTTTACTATTATGATACCATCGCACATGTTTGCCATCGACGCCCTGATCTTCTGTCCGCGCCATACAGGATCCGGCCTCGCATCACCAGCCGCAAAGCAATTTTTGAACCCGCGTACCCAGCGCAACTATGCCTCACCGGGCAAGTCCCGCCTTCCTGCCAGCGCTCCGCCTGCGCGCGCGAGCAAAAACCGCGCTCGGCAACCCGCGCAGAATCAGCAGATTACAAACGCCTCATTTAGCAACTCTCTTGGATTCATACACATGCAAACTGCCGGGGGGTATGGACCCCTGAATTATGTTACCCAGAAATCTTGCGCTCCCGGAACCACTGCTCGGGCCATGACTTCTTCGGCCACTGGACAAAACACGGCAGGCATTGCCCGAGCCGAGGTTTGCTCATCTCCGTTCGCGCGGCGTTTGGTGGCGGTCTGTGCGCGGCGCGAAAAAGAGCTTACCCCGGGGCTTTGGCAACTGCGTATGGCCAATTGGAGTACGGAACCGACACGTTTTTTGGAACGAGACGCGCGCCTGTCCGATTGCCTGTCGAGACTTGCAGCGTGTATATTGTGGACCGGGTCAGCGAACGATGAATAGCGAAACTGGCTGGATGAAGCGCGGGTCGCGAACGCCGCGCGGAGTGAGACGCGCAGTGAGAAAGGATACGACATGAACTTCGGGTTGCGGAAACCAGTCCTGGGCAGTCTGGCGCTGGTGTGCCTGGCCGGCACCGCGCTGATACACGGGCAGGCGACGCCACAGCAGGCGCGTCCTCAGGCAACTGCGGTGACAGGAGAACAGAAGCCGCTGCTCGCAGAAGAGGCCTTCAAAAATATTCAAGTGCTTCGCGGAATACCGGTAAGACAATTCATGGAGACCATGGGCTTCTTTTCCGCTTCAGTGGGTGAAAGTTGCGAATTTTGCCATGGCGGCTCGGACAGCGGCTGGGATAAGTATGCCGAGGACAACGACATCAAGCAGACGGCGCGGAAAATGGTCCTGATGATGAACGCAATCAACAAGGCCAACTTCAACGGGAAGCGGGAGGTGACTTGTTACTCCTGCCATCGCGGCGGGGATCGTCCGGTGGTCACGCCCGATCTGACCGCGCTCTATGGCACGCCTCCGCCGGCACCGCCGCCTGACGTTGTCGAGGCAGCGCCCGACGCCCCCGCGGTCGATCAGATTCTCGACAAGTATATTCAGGCTCTCGGCGGCGCCGACGCGTTGTCGAAGATCACCAGCTACGCGGGCACGGGAACCAGCACCACATTTGGAACGGATCGGACGAACAAAGCCGAGATCTTCGCCAAGGCGCCGGATAAGTATGTCACTATCGTCCACCAGCGCGAAGGCGACATGATCCGAACCTACGATGGCCACGATGCGTGGGTAGTGCTTCCGCTGACCGTTACCGGAGAATATCAACTGACTTCGACTGCGGCCGAAGGCGGAAAATTGGACGGTCAGCTGGCTTTTCCAGGGAACATCAAAACGTTCTTCAACACTTGGAAAGTGAGCTTCCCGGCGAATATCGACGGTAAAGACGTCAACGTCGTCCAGGGGACCGGGCCCGGTGGGTTCCTCGCAACCTTCTATTTCGACAAGCAGACTGGCCTGTTGACGCGCATGATCCGCTACGCCAACTCGGCGGTGGGCCGCGTTCCGACGCAGATCGACTACTCGGATTACCGCCCGGTGGCCGGCGTCATGATGCCGTTCAAATGGACCTTCGGCTGGGTGAGCGGTCGTGAAGAGTACGAGGTCACGGATTATCAACCGAACGCCGCGGTTGACGCGAAGAAGTTCGCCCAGCCTGTACAACGGCCGAAGTAGACCCCTGCAATATATCAGCGAGAGTTTTCCGGGTTCCCGCCCACTATCTGACCGGGCCCGATGCACGAATACGACGTAGCTCTGAAAAATATCCTGACGCGGGCGGGCAGTTCAGCACTGGCTCAACTCACAGGGGCGGCATCGCTCAAGTGGCTTAACGTGGAAGCGCCGAAGGTCAGCAACCGGCGCGTAGACCTGCTGGGCGAATTGCCCGACGGGAGTCTGGTTCACATCGAGTTGCAGTCGCGGAACGAGAAGGACTTCCCGCTGCGGATGGCCGAGTATCTTTTCGGAATCGCACTCCGCTAC
>PLEA01000228.1:2328-3899 GCA_003136335.1 Acidobacteriaceae bacterium
CGCAAGGGCCTGCGGCAAGGCCGTGTTGAAGGCCGTGTTGAAGGCCGTGTGGAAGGTCAGATGGAGATATTGCTCAGCCAAATCCAGAAACGGTTTGGCCGAATCCCGCCCGCCGTCAGCCAGCGAATTGCAGCGTTGAAGCCCGCGCAGCTCAAGCGAGTCGGGCTGCGCCTGCTCGATGCGCAACGGATAGAGGATTTGTTCGCGCGCTAGATGGAGATTGACTTATTATGCATTTTAAATGCATAATAATTTCATGAACGCGCGGACGCTGCTTCTTGGTGGTATGAGCCTCCTCCTGGCCTCTGGAATTAAGCTCATGCTGGGGGAAATGGACGAGCACCGCTGGGTGCCGCCCGACGACCCCGCCATTCAATACGGCGACATCCCGGTGGACGATCCGGTCGCTCGTCTGGCGAAGCAGATCGAGAGCGGAAACGCGAAACTGGAGTACGCGTCAGGCGGCTTGGGCTATCTGCCTTCTCTCCTGAAGAACCTCAATATCAACGTCGATTCGCAGGTGCTGGTCTTCTCGAAAACAAGTTTTCAGCTGCCGAAGATTTCGCCGCAGGCGCCGCGCGCGCTCTTCTTTAACGACAACGTGGCGGTGGGTTCCGTGCAGGGCGGAGACGTGCTGGAATTGGCGGCGCTCGATCCCAGGCAAGGCGTCACTTTTTATACGCTCGATGTAAAGCGATCCCGGAAGCCGACGTTCGACCGCCGCAGCGATTGCCTGCAATGCCACCAGGGAACGACCACGCTGGGTATCCCGGGCATCATGATTACCTCGGTATATCCGTCGGGCGACGGGACGCCGGCGTTCCGCGGGGCGGCTCTGGCAACAGACCATCGCAGTCCTTTTGGAGACCGTTGGGGTGGATGGTATGTGACTGGCACAATGGGCTCGGAGAGGCACATGGGGAATGCCGTCGCGCACGATTCCGCACAGCCCAGAAATCTGGACAGGACCGGCGCGCAGAATCTCTTGAGCCTGGGCAGAAGATTCGATGCCACCAACTACCTGGCCAAAACCAGCGACATCGTGGCGCTGATGACATTGGAACATCAGACCCGCATGACGAACCTGATGATCCGTTCCGCTTGGGACGCGAGGGTCGCAATGCTTAAAGGAGCGCTCGATAGTGAGGCAAGCCAACGGATTGACGGCGATGTCGAAGCCATGGTCGCCTACATGCTTTTCACGGACGAGACTAAGATCTACGACCCGATTCAGGGAGTCTCATCATTCACAGCGACATTCCCGCAGCGCGGCCCGCGCGACCGTCAGGGGCGCTCGCTGCGCGACTTCGATCTGCAGACGCGCATGTTCAAATATCCGCTGAGCTATATGATCTACAGCGAGACGTTCGATTCCATGCCCGATGTGGTGCGCGAACGAGTCTACCGGCGACTCTACGACGTGCTTACGGGTAAGGACACGAGTAAGACTTTTGCGCGGCTTTCCGAGGGCGATCGGCTTGCGATTTTTGAGATCCTTGTAGATACGAAGGCTGGCTTGCCTGCATATTGGAAGGCCGCCTGAAAGGACGGCTGCAGCCAAAATTGGCCGC
>PLEA01000446.1 GCA_003136335.1 Acidobacteriaceae bacterium
GATCTCGACCGGACCTCATCTCCCATGATGAGTACCCTAGGAGCTACAGCGGGAAGGCAACGACCTGTCGAAAGCGCTCCGACAACGTACCTGCGATCGAAAGATCGGCATCGGAACCGCGAGGTAACGATGTATCTGCCAGCATCGAGGCGGTAAGGGCCCAGAGTTGATAGCACGGTGAGCATATGCAAATTCTCGGAAGCGTCGTCAATGACAATGCGGAACACCTTCCTGTAATTCTGCGCGAGCTAAATCGGGAGTTTTCTGAGCTTTGGACTAAGGCTGGCGTCTTGGACAGGTTTCTGAAACCGTAAAGGTAGAGGGCACCCAGGGGGCGCATCCCGGCCTCCGGCCCGACACCTGCCGCACGCTCCGCTCGCGCCCACCGCGGTCCCCCCTCTAAGAAAACCGAAAAACGATTCGCCAAAACACGCCCACTACCTAGTCTTTTCTCCCCTTGCAGCGCGGCAAATGTCGCCTCAGAGCTGATGACTGATGGACTATTTCGACCCGATCGAAAAAGAGACTGGGGTCGGCGTGCATGGGCGGGAGTATTGCCTTCCCAATTTATGTCCCTGGTTGAAGACATCAGGGGACGCCGGGAAGGTGAAGAAGCCCGTTCGAAACTCGCTGCGAATCGTGCAATCGATGACGCCATCGTGTCAAGAAACCATTAGAGTCGGATTCTTCCTTTCAATCCTATTGAAGCGGTTAACGGGGCATCGTCGACTTGTTCAGAAGCCCTTAGTGGAGGTTAAACGTCTCTCCCTCAATCGAAATCTCGCCCAACAGCTTGTCTTTGGCCGATGCGGCGCCATTCGGGTTGTAGTAGGAATCCGTGATGATGCCGTGGCCGCCATCGAAGAAGAAGCCGCCCAACCCCGCGCGCTGGGGATTGGCGCTTGCCACCCAACCTCTCCCGGTAATCGTGAGCGCGTAGGTATAATTTGGATCGATGGCCGGATCGTATTTGAGCTTGCCGATATTCCAACCGGGCGATTTCGGGCCGGCTGCCAGTTCGGAGAGAGAGCAGCGCCGGCTGAGGTGAAGGCGGCAACTGTCCTCCATAAACGAGATAGCCTCCAGGAACATGATGGCAATTTTTTCTTCCGGTTTGAGCTTGATCTCAACTTCCTGCGCGTCCTTGACAATGACTCGTGCCTGGGTGGTGATGGCGCTGGAGTTGGACGCATTGGGAGCCGGGGGCGCGGGCGCATCGGCGGATGTGGTGACACCGACGGTGAGGAAGTCGATGGCGAAGCCGTCGCCTCCATCCCCGCCTTCGTCAATGGCAACCTTCAGAACATGGTCGGGAGTCAGGATGGCGGGATCAATTCCCGCGGAAAAGAAGCGCGTCATCGGTCCGGTATCGTCGATCTTGTTCAATTCGCTTGAGATTGCCCGGTTCGGCCGGCCATTGACTGTGGCATTGAAGGGCTGCCCCCACTGGGCAAATTGGATATCGTCGGCAGCGATGCCGAGGGTGAGCGTTTTGATCTTCGCTCCAGCGGGAACCAGCCGGCTATAGTCGAGACTGAATAGGGCAGGTCCTTTCTTGCGATCGTCGAATCGAGCGTAACCATCGTGCTCGGCAGTTTGGTTGCTACCAACAAAGATCTGATCTGTGTTGGGGTAGTCTTCGATGCCATCGGGGTTGTTATCGCCTGGTTTGAAAGGAAAGCCGTGACCGAATCCCTGCGTTGCAAGCGTAATGACGCCTGGGGCAAGGCCTGTACGCTGCGTGCCGGCGGTGGGGTCGGTGCCAGGCGGATAGTGAAAGCCGACCAGATCGCGGTCGCCATAGGTGGCCACCTGCCCGTCAACGGAGGTGGGCGCGGGGATACCGGTTTGTGCAGTGGCCACCTGGACGGCAAGCCCCAGGAATGCAAAACCGGCAAAGAAGGTGAATCCGGCCAACCTGAGATAGAAATTCTGATTCATAGGGCCCCCTGGGCGTATTTGTCGCAGAACGGGATGGCATTCATTTGGGCCTGTCGGGCTAAAGCGACACCTCAATAGGAATCTCCTTTTTCAGAACTGATTCCCTCGAATTGTACTGCCCGTGGAGCGCTTTCCGAAGATTTGATCTGCAACTGTGGCCGAAAGCGGAGCGATTCCTCGCCATTCTGAAAAAACTTTCGCCCCCGTGAGCCAATTCTTTGCGTTTTTGCGCGTTATAGATATACAGCCACCAGAAGAGGCTGCGAAGTTGCAGTGTAGAGCCTGCAGCGAGACCAAACACAGCTTTTCGATGCATGACCTAAGGAGGAACTTATGTCCACGCAGCCAAGCCGCATGCGGCAAGGCCTGGAAAACATTCCTGCGATCTCCATGAGCGGTGAAGGATTTGCCGTCGCCACGCCCGCTGAGCCTCAGTTGGTTCCGCTGCCTCCGAACCTGCACTGGTCGATCGTGCTCATTCTCAGCCTACTCGGGGGCCAGCTTTTCAGCCCACTTTGGGCCCTGGTGCAGGCCAACTGGGCGCGGAAGCTCAGCGGCGAGAAAAAACCGATACTGCTGGTTGCGATGTATCCGGCGGGACTGGTCGCGAGCTTCCTGACGATCGTCCTGTATCCAGACGCAGATGCGCTCGTTGGACTTTTCTTCCTTGCCGGGTTGATCGCCTATATCATCGGACTGTTCAGTATTAAGTTGGCGATGGAGGAGTATTACAACTCCACCGAGAATATCGGCCTGCGACTGAGCGGCGCGATGACCTTCTTTTTCAACACCGTTTACTTCCAATATCACATCAATAGCCTCGCTCGCCGGAAGAGGACGGGTGTGCTCACATAGGCTTGAAGCAAAAAGGAAATCCGGTTTGAATAAGTAACGCCTTCGACCGTCACGCCGACAGGAGGAGTTTCATGCCTGGACCTTACTCAACCGCGTGAGGAATGCCGTCAGGGTCCGTGAACGACACGCGGCAGTCGTCCATGTCGGTCCGCTCTGTACTGGACTGGCTTACGGGATACCATGGCCAGCAGCTGCTTTTCGTGCAATCAATTCAAACCCTTTCGCGCGGGCGCTTTTCTCCAGGGCCTGGAGCCGAGCGCGACCCGCAGCACGATTTGGCCCTATCATCTGAATCTGACTAAGGGCGAGAGAGGCCTCCAGTTGCAATCGAAAAAGACCCAGGTTGCGCGCTCGGGTCAGCGCTTCTTGAGCGGTGGTCTCCGCTCCGGGCAGGTTTTTCGCGGCTGCCATGACGTAGGCATGATCAAGAATCACAAGGATTCGAACGGTTACATCCTGGCTCTTTTCCGAGAGTCGGACCGCTTCGGCAATGGCTGCGCGCGCCTCGTCTACCTTTCCTTGTTGGAGAAGGGCTCTGGATAACATGGATTGTGCGAAGATCTCCTCATCCGCGTAAGCATCCGCGCGAAACACTTCGACCGCCGCACGGCTGAGTTGTTCCGCCTCGGTTCCGTTGCCGGAATCGCAATCCAATTCCGCCAACGCCAGGCGAGTTTCGGCGGCGTCGCTTTTATTTCCAAGGTCCTCTTGCAGGGAGAGGGACTTACGATACGCCTGTTGTGCCTCATCCGCTTTCGCCTGTTGCCGAAGCACTCGCCCCATCTGAGTGAGCGTTTCGGCGTAGACATTCTTTCCGCCAATCTCGTGCTCAATCGTCGATGCCTGTTGGTACATTTTGTAAGCCTCAGGCAGATTTCCCTCTTCAAACAATACGTCTCCAATTGCCGCCAGGGCTTGCGCAGCTGAACCCCGATGTCCCAATTCGTTAGACAACTCGAACGTCTTCTGGAAATGGTTAAGTGCGTCCTGCAATTTCCCTTGTGCACGCAAGAGGATGCCGGTGTCGCCCATCACGCTTGCCATTCCATACTTGTCACCCGCCTTCTGGTAAATCCGGAATGCCTCGCCATAAATCCGTCGCGCGGTCGTGAAGTCGCCTCTCTTGACAGAAATCACACCGAGGTCGAGCAGTTCTTTCGCTTGACCTTTCTGATTGCCGATAGCTCGCGCTATGGTAAGTGCCTGACGGTACAACGTCTCAGCCGCAGCGAAATCCCCTTGATTGATAGGGACTTCAGCCATGTCGTGCAGGGTCTGCGCCAAACCGCTGCGGTCTCCCGCGGCTTCATAGATCCGTCTGGCTTCTTCGCAGGTACTCCTGGCCTTTTCGTTTTCGCCAAGATTCGCTAAAGCCCGGCACTCAGAATTGCGTGCGTGGGCCACCAGGAGTTTGGCTCCCCGTTCACCGGCCTTTTGTGCCGCGAGCTCTGCCGTGTCTCGCCTAAGTTTGTCGTTGCCGAGCGACGCAGCGGCGTCCGATCTGGCCAGGTCGATTCGTGGGTCGTCCTTTGTCTGCACCCCCAAAGCATCCAGAGCGGCCAGGCTCTTCAATGCATCTTTGCCTCGGCCGCCGGCAGTTTCAGCGTTTGCCAGCTGCAAGCCGTACTCGAGATTGTCGGGGAAAAAACTGAATAGAGTCTGATAGGCTTCAATGGCTTTTCCCCAATCCCTGCTCGTCTCATAGAACCGAGCCTCGACCAGCAAGTGCTTCTCACGCGAAAGATTGCCGGCTCCATCCAAGGCTTTCTTTGCTTCCTGCTGCGCGTTGGAGTCATACCCGAGGGACGACCAGGTCCTTGCGAGCTCAGAGTGAGCAAGAGGAAAGGAGGGATCGGCGGCGACCGCGCGGCTGAGGAGTTCCCGTGCTGATAGTGCATCAAAGGCCCTGATCTTGGCGAGTCCTTGCGAATAGGGACGTATTGCTTCGGGATTCGACGGTAGCTCAGCTGTCACTCCATCGGATTCGATTTGGGAAAGCTTCTCCAGCCCGAACTGCCCGCGCAATCGTGCACCAACCTG
This sequence comes from Acidobacteriaceae bacterium, assembly GCA_003136335.1. The sequence continues at coordinate 4,837 of PLEA01000446.1, forward strand.
CGAAACGAGGTCAATTATGGTTTTCTCAGTGCCCGTTTCCGAGACGGCAACGACAGTTTCTCCTTTGACAGTGTCTTCGAGGCGAAGGTCGAAGCGAATTTGGCCTCCCTTTTCCTTTCCCAGGTCGAGATAGGAGCCGAGAATGATGAAGTCGCTTACCAGGTTCTTGCGAACTCGCGTCAATGTGTCGGGCGGCAGACTCTCTACATCAGAAAGGCCAAGGTCGATTTTCGTTCGCGCGACAGTCTCGTCCGGTACAGTGCGCAATTGCTCGCCGGCTGCCAGTTCCGCAGTCAACATCTCCGACAGCGCGGTCGAAATCCAAACGGTGTCTGAGCGGCTGGAGAGATTCTTAAAACCTAAGATAGCGACCGAGGGACGTATTCGAACGTGAAGAGTGCTGAGCGGTGGCTCGGTGGCATTCTTCTGTTTCCACAACCTGCGCGCTGCCCATACTCCCAAACCAGCTGTCACAGCGAGTATCAGTAGGGCAGTAGCCAACGACTCCGTATGTCGATGGACGAATTTCCCACCGCGGTAGAGAAGCGTGGGTTTACGGGCTTTAATGGGCAGGCCCGAAAGGTGCCGCTCGATGTCGGTCGAGAACTCTTCCGCGGAGGCATAACGTTGTTCCAGCTCGGTGCGGATTGCCTTCATCACAATGGTGTCGAGATCGCCTCGCAAGCAACGCGGCAACTCTTCGGGCCGAAGGGCACGTGCTTCAGCAACCAATTGAGGGGTGATTACGGTTCGCGTGCTGCCATCGGGAGATGCCTTTTCGGCAATCCTGCCGACTGCCACACTCGGCTTCTCCGGCCCCTGGTTGTGACGATGCCGGTCACTCTCCAAAGCAGAATCGTGATGAACCCGATGCGGCCGATGCCCGGTCAACAGCTCGTAAAGCAAGAGTCCGAGCGAATAGATATCCGTGGTCTTTGTGACCGGTGCTCCGCGCAACTGTTCGGGACTCGCGTATTCGGGCGTCATCGGACGCCAATCGGTTCGGGTAAGCGTCGTGTCTGGGGACCATTGCGGGTCGAGTACTTTGGCAATGCCAAAATCCAAGAGCCTGACCACGCCTTCCTCGGTAATCAGAATATTGCTGGGCTTCAGATCACGATGGATGACGAGCGCCTCATGGGCATATTGCACTGCGAGGCAGACTGCACGGAACAACTGCAAGCGTTTGGTGATCGACAGTCTGTGAGTATCGCAATATTCGTCGATACGCACGCCCTCGACGTACTCCATGATCAGATAAGGCAAGCCTTCTTCGGTGCTCCCACCGTCGAGGAGTCGTACGATGCTGGGGTGGTCCAGAGCTGCCAGGACCTGTCGCTCGTTGCGAAAACGCCGGAGGATCTCATCCCTCTGAGTCCCTGGCTTCAGCATTTTGATGGCTACACGTTTGCGATACTGATCATCCGCACGCTCAGCCAAATAGACTACCGCCATGCCACCATGCCCAATCTCGCGGAGGATGCGGTACGACCCAATTCGTCTTCC
>PLEA01000576.1 GCA_003136335.1 Acidobacteriaceae bacterium
ATGCCTTCCTGGTCGTTGTTGCCTGTAAGGAGCGTGGCAGCGGTAGGAGCAGGCAGAGGAGTGACGGTGGTGCCGGGGTTATAGGCGGCACAGTCGACAGAGTTCGCCGCGCCCGGATTGGCCACGTTAATCCGCTTGTAGGGATTGTACGGCAAGGTGTTGGTGGTGACGGCGAAGCCGTATCCGATATTTTTTTCACCCCAGTTGTCGAGGAATCCGTTCTGATCGACGTCCTCGGGAGAGTAGCCGTAGTAACTCAGGGCCTCTGCAACTCCGTCCGTGTTGGTGGAAGTCAGGTTTTGCGACGAGTTGACCACATCCTCGATGCCGGATTCGCCGTTGATCACGCCCGCCGCCGTCTGTCCACCGTTCGAAGGGTGGGTCGAGGGCAGCATGCCACGGTGATCGGAGAAGTAGAGAACGTAACCGTTATAGTTGGTGTAGTTCACGGTTCCGCCGCTGCCTGCAATGGGGCCACCGGGCAGAGTACTGGCTGTGTTCAACCAGCGGGCCAGGTTGCCTACGTCGAGTTCCACGGCGTTCATGATGCCGTTGACCGAGCAGGAGGAATAGGTTTTAGTGCCGCTCACGGTGTTGGGCACGTTGTTGTCGCGCATTTCGCCTTCGCGCGTGTCATAGAAGTTGATGGGCCACCAGTTGCCGGACCCGGCGACGTTGGCCGCCGTCGCGCTGACATTGGGGCGCAACTGCTGAAGGATCAGAATCGCGTTGGGGTTGACTGCGTTCGAGTCGGGCGTTGTGGGAGGTGCGTTAAAGACGCGGCCAAAGCCCAGCGCGAGCCACTCGTTGGTGACGCCCACACACGGCGCCGGTGGAGGTGCGTTGCAATATTCCACTCGAATCCAGGGGCCAGTCAAGGCCGCGGTGGTGGCGGGATTGGTGGTCAGCTCTCCGATCAGCGGAAACTTGGCCCAGGCTCTTAATCCGCTGTCGGTGAGGGGATTGATCCAGCCATTGCTGCCCGGGGTTGCGAATCCGAAAGCCTCAGGACCCAGCCCAGTCGGTACTGCGATCGAGGCATTGGGTGAAGTGGTTGCGTTGGGGAACTGGACGTCGTTTGCGTCGAGTGCTCCAGTTCCGCGCTCCGGGTGCAGATCGGCGAGCGTGTCGGCGATCAGAATACGGATTTGTGCTTTGTTGTACAGGCGCGCAGTGCCGAGCGTGCTGGTGGACGATTCGGTCTGAGGTCTACGGATAATTGCAATTGGATCCGTGCAGGGAATCGGCACCGGATTGTTCGTGCAGCTGTTCTGCACGAAGGGCAACTCCATGTTCTTGGCGCCGGTGAGTGCGTTGGTCACGAAACCGTTCAAGGTTCCGGAAGAAAGACTGGGGAAATTGACGTTGGCAGATCCGGCAAGAGAGGGGTAACCGCCGCTCCAACTGGCATCGCCGGGAATCGTTCCAGCGGTCGGAAGAGCGACGCAGTTCGCTCCTACGGGCGGGAAGACGCCGTTCAAGACGCAGCCCGAACTCGCTTTGGGAACGAAGACCGTCCCGCCGTATCCCGCCGTGGTGGGGTTGCCGTTTTCCAGTTGATCCATCACGATCTGCTGAAAGGCTGAGAGCTTGTCGTTGAAGACCAGATTGAGGCCGGAAGCGAGGAAGAGGTTCTGGTTGGTATGAACGCGGCCGCCAAAGCCGAAGTTCGGGCCGGCGAAGTAGCTGCAGTCATAACCGCAGAACACGCCGAACTGAAACACCGGAATCTGCGCGACTTCCACCGTGCGCGTTATGTTGGCCGAGGCGCCTGAGGGACGGGTGGCGATCACCGTCAGCGTCATCGGAATGATTTCTGCGTACAAGCCCTGATTCGAACCGGAGCTGATGGTGTTAAAGCTGCTTTGGGGAAGCCCGGTGACGGCATTCAAAGGAACGTTGATGGTCTCATTGTAGGCCATGCCGCTGACCATGGCTGGAGTCGGGGGAAAGTTGCGCAGGTTCTGAATCTGGAGGTTGGTGGGGACCTGGAACTGAGCGTACAGCGCCGAGAGGTCAGCCGTGAGCTTCTCCATGCCGGACTCAGCGCCGTAATAGGCCTGATTGGCTTCAAGGTCATTGCCACCCATGCGGGATTCGTTGGTGACCATGAAAAGAAGGCCAACCGCCACGCCTGACAGCAGCACAAGGATAAGAAGTGCTGCCATCAGTGTGAAACCCTGCGAATTATTTTTTTTCCGTCCCATTTTGTTTATCTCCTGCCCCCAAAAAACGTTACTGATAACTATTGCGAAATGCCATATTGCGCGCGCTGACGGAAGTTGCCAGATACAGGTTCTGAGATTTATTCCCGTTGTTGAACATGCTTTGCCCCATGACCACGAGGTTGATCTTTTGCATCAGGTTGGGTGAATCACCTACGCCGAGGGGATTGGGCTGGTTCGCCTCAAGCGCTGAGGTCGTCGAGTTGTAGATGTCATAGGAGAATTGCAGGTTGATGATGTTATCGGCCACCGGAACCGGACTGAGTCCATTGACCTGGCGCATCAAGCGAGGAGTCTGGCCGTTGGCGGGAACCGTCAAGTAGTAGGTCACGGCGAACAGGCGGTAAGCGACTGTGTTGACTCCGGTGGAAATGGCCTTGATGTTGTTGGAGGCCGCGCCGTTTTGATTGGCATTGAGAGCATCCAGATTTGCAAAAGCGATGCTCGTCGGGGTGAGGCCCGTGACCTCGCCGACCGCCGTACCCAGGTTGTTGCTGAGCATGATGAGGTCGCCAACCTGAATCCCCCCGGCTGCAGTGATGAGGGAAGGCGCGGGGACGTAAGCGACGTTTGGCGTCAGCGCGATGGAGGTGCCATTGCCCGGAACGGGGAAGGTTACGTTGTACTCCCACAAGGGGAAGTTATAGTCGGAATAGATCGAGGTGATGCTGTCGTTGATCGCCGGCGCCGGCGCCGCAGGTACGACCGCGTTTGCTTCCACGCCATTGTTAAAGCCGGGTAGGACGCCGTACATGTAATTGCCGGTGGGATAGTTATGGGTTGGCACGTGGCAGGTGCCAGACTGATCGCAACCGAACTTGGTGGCAGTTGATCCGGCTCCGGTGGGCAACTGGATTCCGCCCGAAGGCAGGCCGGCCCCGGCCATACTGATGTCCTTGACCATGAGATCGATGGCAGCGCGCATGTTCTGCTGAGTTTCGGCCCGTTGCGTGACCAGGATGGCGGAGTCCATTCCAGTCTTGAACAGGCCCGCGATGCTCGCCATCACAATCAAGCCCACGGCCATGGAAACCATGAGTTCCAACAGAGTGAATCCGCGTTCCAATTTTTGTTTTGGCATCTTCATGTTTTCCATCACTGGCCTTTAGCGAAAGGACGAAATCAGTGCGTTAACGATGTAAGTACGCGCAACCGGGGATCCGCCCGTGAAGTAACTGACAGTCACGGTGATCTGCTTAAGATTGGGATCAATGGTGACGCCGTCGGCCTCGAGTACGGTACCGATCTGAATCTGGCGCCGGAAGTTGGCGAGGCTCAGAGCCTTGTCATCGGCTGTTCCCAGGATGCCGTCAGGACCGGGAAGAGTGATGCACTCCGGTCCAGCCGGGCAGACTCCGGTGGCAGGAAAATTCACGTCATCGCCGGTGTTTACCAGTCCGTCGTTCCCGGCGGACAGCAACTGGGTAGGTCCGTTGGTGAAAATTCCGCCGCTGGCGACGTTGGCGATCTGCGCAAAAGTGATTTGCTGTGTGTTGCGCGCGGTGTAGATGCTTTCCATCGCCTCGAGCGCCTTCTGGCGTGCGATGAGATTTTCCTGAGCATTCTGGGTTGCGGCGACGGCGGTACCAAAAACGGCGAGCACGCTAACAATGCCGATGGTCATGACTGCGATCGCAATCATGGTTTCAATCAACGTGAACCCGCGCTGCCCGGATGCATGAGATCTGCGCTGCGTCATTGTTGCACCCACTTGTTTCCACCTTGGTTGAGAAGCCGCCAGCCCCGGACTCTTCCCGTTGTACCGAAGACCGAGACGGCGCGCGAGCTGTAAAGATCGCCGGGACGTGTCAGGTACAGAACGCCGCTGTCGTAATTTCCCAGCGTGTCCTGCGAGGACCCGTCGGGCATGAACATGATGTAGTTCAGGCTGCCCAGGCCCATGCCTTGGTCGAAGTCAATCGCAGTGCCGCCGACGCCGAAGCTGTCAGGAGCGGCGGCGGGGAATCCGGCTTGAACCGCGAACTGGATATCGGGCGGCAGGGTAAAGGTAGCCACGGTTACTGGAACGGGCGACACCGGGACGGCATAGTCCCAACGTTGCACGGTGATGGTTCCCGGAGGCGTGAAAGTCAGGATGTAGCGTTTGCTTTGGGTGATCGACAGATTTCTGTAATTGCGCATCACCGAGAGCGAAGTGTCATAAGCGGCGTTCACATTGTTCTGTTTGAAAACAGGCATCAGCGCGATGAATGTGACCCCCGCCATGATCAGACCAATGGAAATCACTATCATCAATTCCAGCAACGAAAACCCACGTTTTCCGCTCGATGTCATAAATATCTTTCGGGGACGAAAGGCGACTATGTCGAAGACGCCTTCACTCCCTTGAGCTCCATGTGGAGGACAATTCCGCCTCCCCACTCGGCGTCAATAGAGCTGCGTCGCGTTCCTTCATCGTCCTTGATCATCCTAGGAGGGCATTGAGCTGAGGTCAAAGCACTGCAGGCCAATACCGGCGCATTGGCCTTTTGGTGTCCGAAGTGGTTACGAATGCTCTGATTGACAACACGCCGGTTACGGGTAGGAACGGGGTGTCGGAGCGACTGGAGCGTGACCGTCGTAATTGTAATTATGTACGGATGTAACCTAGGATCGGACAGAGATGACGTATGGTAAGCGGGCTGTCCATGCCCATAAGCCCATCCGGTCTGCCGGGTCGATAAAAGAGGCAGTGCGTCTAGGCGCGCCGGCATTCCGTGCACTGAATTTTCATGGGTCTGAGTCAGACTGTCGTTCAGCGGAAGTGCAGGAGGCGAACGTCTGCCTGACTAGAGCATTCGTGTTTCGAACCATGTACTTCGCCACAACGAAAACAGGACGGGATCATTGCTTCGGCAGGCTACACGGCAGAGCCCTTAAATTCAAATGGGATCAAGGTGCACGCAGTTTTTGGTAGGGACAGATCACCCGTCGAAAAACCGAGACGGCTGGGGCAGCCTCAACGGAAAACCAGAAGAGCACTTTAAGTGTTTGAAAAGATTGGTCGGGGAGAGAGGATTTGAACCTCCGACCCCCTGGTCCCGAACCAGGTGCTCTACCAGGCTGAGCCACTCCCCGACTTGTGCTAGGGCGCTAGAGGAATGGCTGCGCGCCCGTAGCAGGAATTACTGGATACGACAAAATTATAACACCCAGAGACACGCCTGGGTGACCCGCTGCAGCGTGCATCCATCAGCGCCACGCCGTGCATCCCGAACGTAGTCAAAGTGAACCTGCTCATGATGCGGTTGTTGTCGGAAGCCTGACATACGGCTACGATAGATTTTCACTCCGCCACGGCTCTCCATGAAAACCGCATTTACCGCAAGCCGACTTTACACTCCGGTCGAGGAGATTCAGAATCCGCTGCTCATGGTGGAAGATGGGTTGATCTCGGAAGTGTCCTCGCGATCGACGAAAGAAGTCCCTGGCAATGCTTCGCTGGTCGATTTCGGCGACGCGGTGCTGGCGCCGGGTTTTGTCGATATCCATATGCACGGCGGAGCAGGGCTGGACTTGATGCGCGCATCACCGTCCGATCTGCCGCGCTTGGGCCGGTTCCTGACGACCCACGGCGTGACTGGATATTTTCCGACAACCGTCGCGGCGCCGCTCGACGCGACGTGCGCGGCGCTGGGACGATTGGCCGACGCGATCGAAACAGCCGCGTCGAATGGCAATCCAGTGCAGGCTCGGCCGCTGGGCATTCATCTCGAGGGACCGTTTCTCAGCCATAAGCGGCGCGGAGTGCATCCGCCGGAAAATCTGGTTACTCCTACGGTCGAGATCTTCGAGCGTCTTTGGCAGGCGGCGCGTGGGCATGTGCGCATACTGACCATTGCTCCGGAAATTCCTGGCGCGATGGAAGTGATTGCGGAGGCGGCGCGGCGGAAAGTCTGCGTCAGCATCGGCCACTCGGACGCTGAGATGCCAATCGCGCAGGATGCGGTGAAAGCCGGGGCGCGGCACGCGACGCATACCTTTAACGCCATGCGCCCGCTGGACCATCGTGACCCTGGCATCATCGGCGAAGTGCTCACCGATGACCGGTTGAGCGCCGACATCATTGTCGACGGAATTCATGTGGCCCCGCCCATCGTGAAGCTTTTTCTGCAAGCGAAAGGACGCGAACGCGCCGTGCTTATCACCGATGCGATTTCAGCAACCGGGATGCCTGACGGACGCTACCAGCTTGGGCCAATCGAGGTCGATGTAAAGGACGGCAAGTGCACCTCCAATGGCAGCCTGGCTGGAAGCGTGCTTACCATGGATCGTGCCGTGCGTAATGTGATGCGATTTTCAAACTGGAGCTTGCGGGATGCGGTGCGGGCGGCCACGCTGAATCCGGCGCAAGCAGTGGGATCGAGCAATCACGGAGTTCTGGTGCAAGGGGCTGGTGCGGATTTCACCGTGTTGAGCGCGTCTGGCGAAGTGCTTAAGACGATTGTTGCTGGGCGGGGCCTCTAGTCAAAGACGCAGCCGGCATGGCAGGGAGACGTAGCGAGCTACGTCTCTACGAAATCGTAATGGCTTCAGTTTGGCTTGCGGCGTCTCGCCTCGGCCAAATGATGGAGCATCATGAGTTCGTCGGCGCGCGAGAGTTGATCCAGAAAAGACCTTTCTGACTGAGGCTTCTCATCGCTGACGGTTTGCGCCGTACCGGCCCGGCGCAATTTGTCTCCCAGTTCCGGTTCGTTGTTCACCACCTCCGAATAAAACCAGAGGAAATGGCGCATCTGGTCGAGCGCCGAGCGCAGGATCTCGATCGGCTCTGTCTCCGACAGGGAGTTGAGCGCTTCCATAAGTTCCGGGTCGCTCGGAGCCTGCATGGCGGCGCAGTTGAGTTCCTGCTGGATGCTCTGGAGATCCTCGGTAACTCGCGCGATTCGGAGATGAAGGTTGTTCATGTTGTTGATGGCCATTCTGTTTGCCTGTCAAACATCTCATCGGCAACGCGCAGCGAATAGATGTCCCACGGGCATGCGCCTTTCGTAATTCTGTGCGTTACTTTGGTCCGGGAAAAGGTCACTGCGGCTAAACGCCGTTATCGGCGCGGCTTTTCGCGCCTATCATGTGGCGACAGCCTCCTCGTCTGTCCCAGCCTGGGTGAAGCCCGGCGCCCGTGTCGCAGCCGTCATCCAAGCATCCTCCATTTGTGATAAAACCACGCAGTGCCGGAAACGCTCCCGCCAATCACTCCCAGCCAGCAACTGGTTCGCGCCATCGGCCGCTGGAGTCTGACCGCGCTGGTGGTGAACTCCGTGATCGGCAGCGGCGTATTCGGATTGCCGTCCACCGTCGTCGGCCTCCTCGGAAAATTAAGCCCTCTGGCCGTGCTCCTGGCCGGAGTTGGGATGGGCGTGATCTTCGGCTGCTTTGCCGAGGTCGCTTCGCGGTTTCAACAAGCGGGAGGTCCTTACCTGTACGCTCGCGCGGCCTTCGGGCGCGCAATGGGCATTCAGATGGCATGGATGCTGTTCCTCGGCCAGGTCGCTGCCCCGGCCGCCAATGCCAATCTGTTTGTGATTTATCTTGGCGAGTTCTGGCCGCATGCGCGGGATCCTCTGCCGCGCGCTCTGATTCTCACCATCCTGGTCGGCGTACTCGCGTTCATTAACGTGCGCGGTGTGCGGGCCGGAACGCAGGTCAGCAACTTCTTCACAGCGGCGAAGCTTGTATCCCTGTTTGCAGTCATCGGGATGGGATTATTCGTGCTGCACGCGCATCCCGGCGGAATCTCAGCCGGTGCACCGGCTGCTGTTACCACCAGCCAGTGGTTGAAGGCCGTGTTGCTGCTCGTCTTCGCCTATGGAGGATTCGAAACCGCGCTCGCGCCCATGGGCGAGGCTAAGGATCCCCGGCGCGATGCTCCATTCGCGCTGTTCACCGCCCTCCTGGTCTGCACGGTGATTTACGCGCTCATCCAATGGGTCGTTGTGGGAGTTCTTCCGGACGCAGCGCAGAGCGAGCGTCCGCTGGCTGACGTGGCCCGGATCGCGGTCGGTTCCTACGGCGCGGCCCTCGTCGCCGTGGGTGCGCTGATTTCTTTTTATGGATATCTGAGCGCGAAGATTCTGGGCATGCCGCGGGTGACATTCGCTTTGGCCGAGCAAGGAGACTTTCCCAAAGCCTTCGCCGCGGTTCACGCCCGGTTTCACACGCCGTACGTTTCTATTCTGGTATTTGCCGCTCTCGTCTGGGCTTTTGCTCTCAGCGGCGAATTCAAGTGGAATGTGACGCTCTCCGCGGTCGCACGCCTGCTCTATTACGGCGTGTGTTGCGCCGCGCTGCCAGTACTCCGGCGGAAGCAGCCGGGGAAGGCAGGCTTCCGCTTGCCCGCCGGCAATCTCTTCGCCGGCCTCGCAGTCCTCATGTGCGCAGCTCTGGTGACGCGCGTAGACATCGGGCAATCCCTGATCGTGGCCGCGACCATCGCCTTAGGTTTTCTGAATTGGTTAGCCGTGAGAAACCGCAAGACCAACTCCGTAATCGGAAATGGTGACCTGTCCTCACCGATGTCGTAGAGACGCTGCTTGCAACGTCTCTGCTTGCGGAATTGCAACTGAAGAGAGACGTAGCAAGCTACGTCTCTACGACTGCCGCTCCATCTCCAGCAAAGCCTTCTTCCGCTCGATGCCCCAGCGATAGCCGCCCATGCTGCCGTCCTCACGAACCACGCGATGGCAAGGGATCGCAACCGCGACCGGGTTGGTTGCACAAGCGCGGGCAACGGCGCGGCAGGCGCTGGGCCGGCCAATGGCCTTGGCAACCTGGCTATAGGACCGCGTGGCGCCAAATGGAATCGATTGCAAGTACGTCCACACGCGACGCTGAAAAGCAGTAGCTCGAATGTCGAGTGGGAGCGAAGAATCCAGATCCTTGCCGCACATGTGCTTGAGCAACGCGCCCACCCACGACTGTAGCCCGCCTTCATCCCCCTTGCGGGCGGCAAACGGAAATTCGCGCTTCAGGCCCTCCATCAGCTCGCCGTCGGAGCGGGCAAACTGGATGGAGCAAATGCCGCGCTCGGTCGCAGCGATGAGCATTCGTCCCAGCGGCGAATCGGCACAGGTGTAGCGAATGGCGGCGGCGATGGCGCCGCGGCGATACTTGTCGGGCGTCATGCCGAGCTGCGAGGCGGTACGTTCATAGAGCCGGCTGCTGGAGCCGTATCCGGCGTCGTACATGGCGCGGGTCACCGAATCCCCGGCTTGCAGATTGCGCTTCAGCGTGCGCAAGCGGCAGGAGTCAGCGTACTCCCGCGGAGTGATGCCGAGAACGGCTTTGAAGCGGCGCTGCAGATGAAAAGGACTCTGCTGGAATTCCTTGCCCAGGCGATCCAGGGTCAGCGGCTCGTCGAGATGCTGCTCGATGTAGCGGCAAATCGCCTTCACGCCGTTGGACTCCGTGTTGCCGCTGAACGACCTCGGCCGGCAACGCAGGCAGGCTCGATATCCCGCTTTCTCGGCCTGTTCGGGAGTGAGAAAGAACTGCACATTTTCCCGGCGCGGCCGGCGCGCCGGACACGACGGCCGGCAATACACACCGGTACTCGAGACGGCGAAAACAAATTCTCCATCGCGCGCGCTTTCGCGCGCCAGCACGGCATTCCAGCGCTGTTCGTCGGTTGGTGTAGTCGCCTGCGTTTTGAGTTGACGGGTGGGCATTGGCTCCAAGCTTTCCGCTGTGAGTATGGCATTGGTGGTCATAGTAAGAAAAGCCTACGGCGAGCGCTGTGAAGCGAACTATCCGAATCTTGCGGGCAAAGCGAAACATGCTTCAATTCTGCGATGAGCGTTGGATTTGCGCCCGACTCTCGGAACGATTAGAGTTCCGGGGAGCACTTTTTATTCCCACTCTCGAGGATTCACCGTCATGAAGAATAGTCGGCTGGCGATTCTGTGCACTCTCACCTTCCTCATGCTGGCATCGGGCGTCGCGCAGCAGGCATCGAAACACGTACTCAGCAGCGACGAACTGAAGAAGGCGGTTCCCGCGGAATATTTCTTCCGCGGCCAGAAAGCGCCTGTACAAGTGCGCAACGCCGTTGGCTTTCAGTCGGCGGACGGCAAGATGATGTTAGCCGCGCTGGTCGATGCGTCGGGTTATTCGACGGCCATCCAGCAAAAATATCAGGGCATGCTCATCACGGAAACGACGCTCAACATTGGAGGTTCCGCGTTGAAGCCGGGCGAATATGGCTTCGGGTTCTCCGCAGACGGCAAGTTTGTCGTGATGGACGTCGCTAACAACGACGTGCTCACCGCCTCCTCGCAAACCGAACAGGCGCTGCAACATGCCGTGCCCCTGAAACTGGTCGAGGATGGCGAAGGCTACAAACTTTACGCGGGAAAGAAGTGGGTGGGAATCAAGACAAAGTAAGGCTGCAGAATAAGGTCTTGGATCGTAGGTCTTGGGTCCTGACTCTTGCGGGTTCTACAGATTTGAGCCTCGTTTGACGCCCAACACCTACGACCAAAGACCTAAGACCCGCAATCTCTAGTGCGACAAGGGCTGGAACGGGCCGAGCACCGTAGTCATGCCCGCGCGCTTGCGCAACTCGGTCAGCAGGGCGCTGGCCGCATTTTGGTACGTCTTGCCAGGATCGGAAGCATCCGCCCATACCGCGTCGTAAATGATCTGCGCAGCTTCTTTCAGATCCAGATGCAGAGTGGCTTCGAAAATATCCACCCGCTCCTGCAGGCGCTCATAGCAAGCCTGGCAGATTTCAGCAGGGGCTGAGTCGCCAGAATGGTGCTCCTCAAACTTGCAGACAGATTCAGCAGCATTGGCCACTCCGGCGTGCGCCTCCAAAAGCTGCGACTTGAA
>PLEA01000151.1 GCA_003136335.1 Acidobacteriaceae bacterium
CCCTTCTTCACCTGGTGGGGCAATTGCTTCAACGCCAGCCTCCCCCTGAATAGCAAGTTTCTCTCCGCCAGCCAAAACGAGTGGGGGGACAACTTCGGCGCTGGCGTGGCCCGCAAGATCCGTCCGAACATCGAAATCTACGGCGAGTTCCGCTATCTGCACGGCACGCANNTCGGTGTTGAGAACCGGAGACGATGGTAGGGCTCGCCGCAGCGAGGGCGAGACGCCCTCGGTACAGCCGGCAGGATGCCGGCGCTACTCTATTTCAGAATCTTTTCCGGTTCTTGAGCAGCTTGCGCCAGGTCGCCGAGGAACAGCGCGGCGCGGGCGCCATCGGCGACGCGGTGATCGCACGAGACAGTGAGCGTCATCATGGGACGGACCGCGGGCTGGCCCTGAACGGGTACGACCCGGTCGGCGATGCTGCCGACCGCGAGAATTGCAGCTTGCGGCGGGGTGATGATCGCACTGAACTGATCCACCCCATACATGCCGAGATTGCTGATGGTGAAAGTGGCGTCGGCGATATCGGCGGGCCGCAGCTTCCCTGCCCGGGCGCGCTCGGCAACGTCGCGCCGATGGCCGGAGATTTCGGACAGGCTAGCGGTATGCGCGTTGGGAATCACCGCGGCGACCACGCCATCGTTTACCGCAATGGCGATTCCCATGTTTACGTGATCGTGCAGGCGAAGGCCCTCGGCGCTCCAACTCGCATTCAATCGCGGGTGCTTCAGCAGCACGCGCGCTGTTAACGCTACCAGCAGATCGGTATGAGTGATGCGCACATTCTTCGCCGGATCGGTGTGCGAGCTCTCAATCTCAGCCACCATATTTTCCCGGTAGTGGTTGAGAGCAGTCGCTTCGATTTCGCGGCTCACGAAGAAGTGAGGAACGGTCGTCCAGCTTTGCGTGGTGCGCTCGGCCATGATGCGGCCCAGCGAGCTGAGTACTTCGAGGCTTCCGGATTTTTTCTTCGCCGCAGCGGGCGCCGAGGCCGCAGCCTGCACATCCGAGGCAAGAATTTCGCCACCCGAACCCGAGCCGCGCACGGTCGCAAGGTCTACGCCCAATTCTTTGGCGAGCCGGCGGGCCTTGGGAGAAATTCTTGCGCCTGCGCTGGATGCCGGCGCATGTGCCAAAGCGCCGACTGGGGTTGTCGCAGCATGTGATGGCTCGGTTTTCGCGTGCGATCTAGCCCTCGCGGCCGGTGCAGCCGATTCCCTTTCGACGGGAGGGGCTTCGCCGGGCGCGACGATCCAAGCGATGGTCTGTCCCACGGGAATGTCCGCACCAACTGCGGCCTTGATGCCCGCCAGAATACCGTCAGCTGGCGCTTCTACTTCGACCACCGCCTTGTCCGTTTCTATTTCAAGGAGCGGTTCGCCCTGGGTAACGCGGTCGCCCTCCTGCTTCCGCCAGGCTAGGAGCTTGCCGGTTTCCTGCGCCATTTCGAGGGCGGGCATTACAACTCTGAAGGCCATAGTCGTTAAATGGAGGAAGGCCCACTATGGCCTTCAGAGAGCACATGAGAATCAGTGCCGTCCCTGCGGGACTCGTTCTAGTGTGGCACCGGTACCCCGGACTTAGGTCCGGGGCTCCGGGGCTAATGAATGCCGCCCCTTCGGGGCTGGAATCCTGTGGCTTCATTCCACCTCTCCGCTGGAATTCGGCTCTCAGCACACTTTTCAGCCCGAAACTCCTACCCGCTCAGTTTTCGCGCTGGTCTCGATCATCTCGAGCACCCGTTCGCTGGGCGAAGCTTCGGATTCTCGTGTGGTCGGCAGCGGCCCGTTCACCGTGTAATAGTGCGCGCCCGCTACCAGAAGTTGCTCCGCCGGGAAGCGGGTGATGACCTCGTGCCCCGTCGCGGTGACCACAATTTCTTCTTCGATGCGCGCCGCGCTCCAGCCGTCGGTCGAAGGCCAGAAGGTTTCGAGCGCAAACACCATCCCTGGTTTGATTTCCACCGGATGCTCGAAGGAAACCAGGCGGCTGATCACTGGCTTCTCCCAGATCGCGAGACCGATGCCGTGACCGTATTGCAGGGCGAAGGCCGCTTCCTCGTTGGGGAAGCCGAACTCTTGCGCCTTCGGCCAGACCGCGGCAATCTCGGCAGTCATGCGGCCCGGTCGCACCAGTTCAATCGCAGCGTCGAGATAGTCGCGGCAGCGCTTGTAGGCGTCAACCATCGCATGCGACGCGTAGCCCACAGTGAAGCAGCGATAGTAGCAGGTGCGGTATCCCATGTAAGAGTGCAGGATATCGTAGTAGACGGGATCGCCCGGCCGCAGTATGCGATCGGAAAACACGTGCGGATGCGGATTGCAGCGCTCGCCGGAAATCGCATTCACCGCTTCGACATATTCCGAACCCAGATCGTAGAGAACTTTGCTGACCAGCCCGACGGCTTCGTTTTCTCGCAGGCCGGGCTTCATGGCGCGGTACAGTTCGTCGTAGGCGGCGTCGACCATCATCGCGGAAGTATTGAGCAGTGAGATTTCATCCTGCGTCTTGATGACGCGGGCCTCGGACATGAGTTGCTGGCCGTCGACTACCTCGATGCCTCCGCGCTGCAGGGCAAACAATACGGGCAGTTCAATAATGTCGATTCCAACCGGCTCTTTGTGCAGGCCGCGCATTTCGAGTTCAATGCGAATTTTTTTGGCGACGTCTTCGGCGCGGCCCATCTCCGGCGTCATCGCACCGCGCAGCATCGAAATACCCGGACGAGAGCGATCGCCCAGCCACGGGCAATTCAGTTGATGATGCTTGGCGGCTGATCCGAAATCCCACAGGATGGGCTCGTCGTTTTGCGGCAAGAGCGTGAAGCGATTGGCCTTGTCTTGCGCCCAGGTGCCGATGTGCGTGGAGGTCAGATAGCGGACGTTGTTCATGTCGAAGCAGAGCAACGAGCCCATCGACGACTGGGCGAGCAGGTCCTTCGCCTTTTGCAGGCGCTCGCGGCGCAACCGCTCGAAATCGATTCGATTCTCCCAGTCCACCGCCATGGTTCCGTGAGTCTTGAGTCCCATAAATCCTCCAGCTCTTGGCTATTGGCTTTTAGCTCAAGCTGCCTGTCTTCGACACGTTATTTTCAACTTCCCGGCGGCGCGGCAGAGACGTAGCGAGCTACATCTCTTACGACTTATTGCAAAGTTGGCGCGCTGCTTCCGAGACCGTTTCTTCCGTCGGGACGGTTACGTCTTCAAGCGGGGGAGAAAACGGAATGGGAACGTGCATCGCGCCCATGCGCTTCACCGGTGCGTCCAGATCGTAGAATGCACCTTCGGCGATCACCGCCGCCAGTTCGGCCGTCACGCCATACCGCCCGTAGCCCTCATCGAGCACTATGACGCGCGAGGTTTTCTTCGCCGACCCGATGATCGTTTTTTCGTCCAGCGGCCACGTGGTGCGCGGATCAACGACTTCCGCGCTAATCCCTTCTTTTTCCAGCATGTTCGCTGCGCCCAGCGCGACCTGCACCATGCTGCTGGTTGCCACCAGAGTGATGTCTTCTCCGACGCGCTTCACGTCGGCCACGCCCAACGGGATCGTGTAATCTTCCGCGGGAACCGGGCCCTTCAGCTTGTACATCATCTTGTCTTCGAAGAAGACAACGGGATTCTCGTCGCGGATCGCGGTCTTCAGCAAACCTTTCGCGTCGTACGGTGTGGAAGGCAAAACAACTTTCAATCCTGGCACGTGGCTGAACCAGGCGTGCAGCGACTGCGAATGCTGCGCTGCCGATCGCCGAGTTGCGCCCAGGGTGGTGCGCATCACCATGGGGACTTTCCAGTGCCCGCCCGACATGTAGTGCGCCTTCGCGGCCTGGTTCACCATCTGATCCATCGTTAGAGTGAGGAAATCGCCGAACATGATGTCGACTACTGGCCGGAGGCCCGTCATGGCTGCGCCGACTCCAACGCCCGTAAAGCCGGCTTCGGAAATCGGAGTGTCGAGTACGCGCTCGGCGCCGAATTCTTCCACCAGCCCGGAGAGCACTTTGAAGGGCGTCCCGGCTTCGGCCACGTCTTCGCCGAAAATGCACACCCGCGAGTCGCGGCGCATTTCTTCGGCCAGCGCTTCGCGTACCGCCTGCGCAAACGTGAGTTCGCGTTCAGGCATAAACGTCCTGCTCCACCTGATCGATGCCGGGATATGGAGACGCAATGGCGAATTTCACCGCGGCTTCCATCTCGGTGCGTGCTTCGGCGGTAATTTGATTGAGCGCTGCCGCGTCGGCATGCTCCTGCGCCAGCAGCCAGGCGGCATGCAGCTTGATGGGATCCCGCTCCGTCTTCCAATGCTGCTCTTCCTGCTTCGTGCGGTAATATTCGCGATTGATGTCGCCCACGTGATGACCGCTATAGCGGTAGGTATCGGCTTGCAGAAACGCAGGGCCTTGGCCGGCCCGCGCTCGCTTCACCAGGCGGGCTGCGACTTCATTCACCGCGCGCACATCCTGGCCGTCGACCAATGCGGATTCCAGCCCGAATGCACCGGCGCGCCCTAGAATCGTCCCGGCCGTCGTCTCCGAGAAATGCGTGTACTCGTTGTAAAGATTGTTTTCGCAAACGTAGATCACTGGCAGCTTCCAGAGTTGCGCCAGGTTCATCACTTCGTAGAGCGAGCCCTGCCCGAGCGCGCCTTCTCCAAAGAAGCAGACCGCCACGCGTCCGTTGCCCAACCGCTTCGCGGCAAAGGCCGCGCCCGTGGCGATGCCGACGCTGCCGCCCACAATCGCGTTGGCGCCCAGGTTGCCGGTTGCGGGATCGGCAATGTGCATGGATCCGCCCTTGCCCCGGCAATAGCCGGCTTCCTTGCCCAGTAACTCGGCAAACATGCGGTCGGGCGCAGCACCCTTGGCCAGGCAATGTCCATGGCCGCGGTGCGTGCTGGTAATGTAGTCGTCGATGTGCAGGGCTTCGCAGATGCCCACTGCAACCGCCTCTTGGCCGCTGTAAAGATGCGCCAGCCCGGGCATCAGAGCGCGAGTGTAGAGTTCATTCACCTGCTCTTCAAACAGGCGAATCCTCACCATCTGGCGGTACGCACGGAGCCATCGGTCTTTCTCGGTCTCGGTGACGCGGCCGGCCGCTGGCTTGGAAGTTGCGGTCGTCACTTCTTGCCTCCTGCGGTGATGGGGGTCGTCACGCCGGACATAGTGGCCAGTACGTCGAACATGCAGGCGAAGTCGTACTTCGCCAAGCCCATGCCACGAGCCGCGGTAAGAATTTCGTTGCTCACGGCGGTCGTCGGAAGGGGCACGTCGAGTTGCCGCCCCAGATCCATCGCCAGCACCATATCTTTCTGCATCATGTTTACGTCGAACCAGGCTTCTTCCGGCTGTTGCAGCACGAACGGTCCGCGGTACTGAATCATCGGCGACGCTACGGCGCTATGGGTGAGCACATCCACGGCAACTTCGCGGGCAATGCCACTCTTTTCCGCCAGCAACACGCCTTCGGAAAATGCCAGCATCTGCACCGCGAGACTGAGATTGGTTGCGATCTTCATGGAGAGCGCCAGACCGTTGTCGCCCACGTAAGTCACTTTCGGGCCGATGTCGAGCAGTAACGGTTTAATCGCGTCGAACGTCTCTTTGCGCCCGCCGACCATCACTGACAATTTTCCTTCCTGCAGGGTGATCACGCTGCCAGACACCGGCGAGTCGACCATGTCGGCGCCGAGAGCGCGCACCTTCGCAGCCAGCCCCCGGCTCACGGCCGGACTTACGGTGCTCATGTCGATGAAAGTCTTCCCGGTACTCAAGCCGGCGAGCAGTCCGGCCGGACCCTCGGTGATCGACTGGATCGCCGCGGCATTGGTCACCATCGCGAAGGTGTAGTCCGACGCGCTCGCCACGGCGCGCGGCGAGTCGGCCCACAACATCCCCTTCTGCACAAGCCACTGGGCCTTCGCACGCGTGCGGTTGTAGCCGGTTACGGTGTGACCCTTGCTCAGCAGCCGATCCACCATTTGGCTGCCCATCACGCCCAAACCGATAAATCCTACTTTCGCCATCCTTGTCCTTCGCGGCTAAAGCCGCTATTGATTTTTTCGCTTGCGGCGCGGCTTGAAGCCGCGCCC
>PLEA01000676.1 GCA_003136335.1 Acidobacteriaceae bacterium
CACCACTCCGAGCAGCGTTTCTCCCAGATACGGAGAGACCGGATGCCGGTAGTGCAATCTGTCTTCTGTCACACTGAATTCGCCGTCGGGATCGAACACCACGAAGTCCGCATCATAGCCCGCTGCGATGCGACCTTTGCGCGAGTCGCAACCGGCCAGTCGTGCCGGTGCCGCTGCCATCCAGCGTGCCAGATCGAGCAACGTGAATCCGCGCTTGCTAGCTTCAGTCCACATCAGCGGGAGCGCTACGGAAAGACTTGCGATCCCGCCCCAGGCGGTTCGGAAATTACCCTCGCTAAGCCGCTTCATCGCTGGAGGACACGGGGAATGGTCGGTCACGATCAAGTCGATCGTTCCATCTCTCAGGCCCTGCCACAATTCCTCGCAATTCTCGCGGCTGCGAATCGGCGGCGCACATTTGCTCAGCGTGGCCCCTCTCGTGATCGTTTCGGCGGACAGGTGCAAGTAGTGGGGACAGGTCTCCACGCTCACGGGGAGTCCTTCGGAGCGCGCGGTGCGCAGTTCCGGAAGGGCCTGGCTAGTCGAGAGATGGACGATGTGCAAACGAAAACCGTATTCGCGGCACAGCGCCAGCATCAGCCGGATAGCAGCCAGTTCCGCCTCGTCGGGGCGCGACTGCAGGTAAGTTGAATAGGGAGTCCAATCGGCGTTGGCCAAAGCGTCGGTTGCACGATCAATGGGACCGGGAAGTTCCGCGTGTACCAGAAGCGGCAGGCCAGTCCGGGCAACGTGAGGTAGGGCCGCGCGTAACTGTTGCTCCGTAACCATGGTGAAGCCCTCGATACCAGGGTTGACCAAAAAGCATTTGAACCCCGGCACTCCGGCGGCCGCGAGAGCTGCTATCTCATTCTGGTTATTGTGGACCACTCCGCCCCACGCCGCCCAATCAACGCGGCATTTGCCGCGTGCTGCCGCACGTTTGGCCTGCAGTGCGGCAACCGTTGTGGTCGCAGGAAGGCAGTTCAGAGGCATATCCACGAGCATCGTGTAGCCTCCTGCCGCCGCGGCTCGCGTCGCGGTTTCGAAACCCTCCCACTCGGCGCGACCGGGATCGTTGATATGCACGTGCGAATCGACGAGCCCCGGGAGAATCGCCGCTTCTCCGAAATCATGGATTCTGTAACCATCAGGTACTTGATCGGAAGAAACAACAGCCTGGATCCGCTCTCCTTCAACCAGGATAGCCGCTGCACGGATTCCTTCCGGAGTGATCACCCGTCGAGCGAGAAAGGCCTGCAAACTCAAAATGTCAGCTCCTTAGAGAATTGGCAGAGGGTATCCCAACCGCTCTGCTCTTTCGATGCGCACGACACCCGGATCAAAACAGCAATTTACGAACTTCTGAGTATCGGCTTATACTCGCTTCTCAGCGAAGCGGCTGCGAAAGAGTCCATGTCGACTGATTTGCTGGTTCGCGGGTTGCTGGTGCCAGCATACCCCTAAACATTTACGTATAGACAGAGCGCAAACGTGGACAATTCTTTCATGGCCCGTGCCATTCAACTCTCCATTAACAACGTCCACTCGGGACGAGGCGGGCCTTTCGGTGCGGTTGTCGTCAAAGACGGCAACCTCGTTGCCGAGGGTACGAATCAGGTTACTTCCACGAACGATCCCACGGCGCACGCCGAAGTCCTCGCCATTCGCGAGGCCTGCAAGAAACTTGGCGCGTTCGATCTTGAAGGCTGCGAGATCTACACCTCTTGTGAGCCATGTCCCATGTGCCTGGGGGCAATCTACTGGGCTCGCCTCTCTCGCATTTACTTTGCCAACGCCGATGCAGACGCTTCCAAAATCGGCTTTGACGATTCTCTGATCTATAGCGAAATCGCGCAACCGCATTCCAAGCGCAAAATTCCGATGATTCAGATAATGCGCGAAGAGGCGTTAGCGGCATTTCGCGCGTGGGAAAACAAGCCCAACAAGATCGCATATTGATTCTCTCCGAGCGCCGCCAATCTCAGCCTCATGGAGCATGATTGATCGATCGTTACTTTAAACTCGCCGAGAACCGGACCACCGTGAAACAGGAGATGCTGGGTGGCCTCACCACGTTCGTCACGATGGCCTACATCATCGTCGTGAACCCCCAGATTCTCGCCCAGGCAGGAATGCCGGCAGAGGGCGTGGTCTTTGCGACCTGCGTCTCTGCCGCGGTGGCGACGCTGGTCATGGGACTGTACGCCAACTATCCCATCGCGTTGGCTCCGGGAATGTCTCTGAACGCCTATTTCACTTATTCGGTTTGCATCGCCATGCATGTTCCCTGGCGTACTGCGCTCGCGGTAGTTTTTTGTTCAGGCGTTCTTTTCCTGGTGCTCACTGTAACGCGCGTTCGCGAGCAGATTGTCAACGGCATGCCCGACTGCTTGAAACACTCGACTGCCGCGGGAATTGGAATGTTCATCGCGTTTGTCGGACTGCGCAACGCAAAACTCGTAGTGGCAAATCCGGCTACCTTTGTCGGCCTCGGCAGCTTTGCCGACAAAGAAGTGCAGACCGCCTGCTTTGGCCTCGCCCTGACACTGATCCTCATGTCGCGAAAGCTCCATGGCGCCATCCTGGTGGGTATCTTTGGCACCGCCCTGCTCGGAATTCTTCGCGGGCTCGCGAGCTGGCCACGGGCAATTTTTTCGATACCCCACCCCTCCTCCACCTTCTTGCAGCTTGACTTTCGCGGTGCGAGCCACCTCGGCTTACTCGAAATCCTGTTCGCA
>PLEA01000003.1 GCA_003136335.1 Acidobacteriaceae bacterium
TTTCCTCGCTTACAGTTGCGCGGCAGCGCGGGATTTGCACCCGCTTCCCTTGTCTTCGCCGAGCGGCAAAGACGCGCGTTCCGAACGATAACGCAAAGAACAGAACCAACCGTGGAAAGAATCTAACGGCTGAAGATCACGAAGTCAATCCCGTTCCCGCACGGCCGTTCACCTTCTCCACCGCCCCACGACATAAAGCACAAGAGAAAGCACCACGCTGACCAGCAACGAAGTTGCCAGTGGAAAATAAAACACCGTATTCTTCCCGCGGTAGACAAGATCTCCTGGCAATCGTCCCAGAGGCAGGTTGGTGCGCCCGAGCATGGTCAGCGCAACTCCCGCCAGCACCAACACCACTCCCAGGACGATCAGCAGTTTGCCCAAATCCGTCACACTTACCTCCGGCCTTCCACGGGGAGAGCACGCCCTAGATCTGATGGTAACCGCTGAACTGTCGACTTTCTTCGAGTTTTTCAAAAAGCGGAGAAGAAGAGAGATCGCAGGAATGGCGTTGTTTCGATGGAAATCTGAAGTCAACATTCCCACCCGCTCGCGAAAAAGCGCGAGAAGGGTTGGGCGCCCACTTCATCTACCTTTGCGGTACAGAGTACTTGACGGCTCCTGGACGGACGAGTACTATATCGAGATGTTTGACCCGCGGCCGCATCGCATCCGGCGCTTCCACCGTTCGGCCGAATACAATTGCGTCCCGCCTTCGCCGTCGCGGACCGCCCCGGAAGTTTTCGAGGACCTGCGCTTCATTCGCGACACCATGGAGCGATCCGCCGCCTTTACAGCCGTCTCTGGCTGGGGACAGGTTCTGCTCGGCACCACCGCCGGTGGCGCTGCATGGCTCGCCGGCCATCAAGTTTCGTCCTTCACCTGGCTGCGCGTGTGGCTGGCCGAGGCCCTTCTGGCAGCCGCTATCGGACTGCTGGCGTGCACCTGGAAGGCGAACCGCCGCGGCCTGCCGGTATTCTCCGGCCCGGCCCGCAAGGTCGCTCTGGGACTCGCACCGCCCCTGGTCGCCGGTGCCTTCCTCACATTTCTCCTATTCCGCGCAGGCCTGCAGTCTGCCCTGCCCGCCGCATGGCTGCTGCTCTACGGCGCCGGCATCATGACGGGGGGCGCGTTTTCCGTTCCGATCGTGCCTGTCATGGGGCTCAGCTTCATGCTGCTGGGCGGCCTGGCCGTGCTTGGTCCTGCGGCATGGGGCAACTGGTTTCTGGCCGCGGGCTTCGGCGGCTTGCACATCGTCTTCGGACTGTTGATTGCCAGGAGGCACGGTGGCTAGAGCGCTCCCATCCCGCCGCAAAGCCTTGAAGCCCGAGGCCCAACTTCGGGAGAAGGTTCGTGAACACACTCCTGGGGCTCATGAGGCTACGCCCGCTCGCGCGCCCCAACTACCCGAACTGCCCGAACTGGATCGACTGATCCACGAGCGCATTCGTCTGGGCATCGTCAGCGCGCTTGCCACCAACGATTCGCTCAGCTTCAATGACCTGAAGCGCGTACTCAAGACCACCGACGGCAACCTCAGCGTGCACGCGCGCAAGCTCGAGGAAGCGCAGTACATTTCCTGCGTGAAGTTTTTTGAGGGACGCGTTCCGCGCACGGAATATCGGCTGACCGGAACCGGCCGACGCGCGTTATCTGAGTATCTCGATCAAATGGAGGAGTGGATTCGGGTTACCCGCGAGGAGTAAGGGCAATTTTTTTTGCCTCGCGCGCTTTGCAATAGAAAGTACATTGTAAAGGGTAAGAGATCGATCATGTGGAACGCTCTCATGGCCAGCAACATGAACTTTCCCGCACCACTTGCCGTCCTGGGATTTCTCGCCGCCTGCGGAGGGCTTGTTCTCGCCGTGGGCTCGGCCCTGATCTTCTGGTTCGCGCGCAAGCCAAAATTTGCCCGCGTTGCCGCAGTCGCCATCGGCACCGGCGCCGTAGTCTATTTCGCTCTGCTGTTCGGATTCTCCGCTGGCAGCCACGAAACCGCGCTCGCCCGGGGGCAGAAGAAATATTTCTGCGAGATCGACTGCCACCTCGCCTACTCCGTCGTCGACGTCAAGACACACCCCGACGGCCGCTACCTCGTTACCCTGCGCACGCGCTTCGACGAAACCACCACCTCACCCAGCCGCCTCAAAGATGCGACTCTGACTCCCTCACCCCGTGAGGTGCGCCTGGTCGACAGTTCCGGCCACGAGTACGCTCCCGTCACCGCAGCCGGCGTCCCGCTCCTCACGCCCCTGAAGCCCGCCGACTCCTACATGACGGAACTCGAATTCAATCTTTCCAAAGAGGCTACCGGCTTGCGTCTTCTCATCAAGACCGCCCCGCAATGGCCCGACTATGTCGTCATTGGCGACGAGAACAGCTGGCTGCACAAGAAAACTTATTTTGCCCTCTAGCTATTATAGTAGGCTGCCAAAAAACTTTTTCGTGAGGCTGAGATTCCCTCAGCGGCTAAAGAGGTTGCGGAAAAAATCCGCTTTTGCGTTGTTTTGAAAGGGCGCGGCTTTAGCCGCGCCGCAAGTCGTGGCGCTCTCAGCGATTACGAGTTGCGCAGCGAGGGCGAAGGAAAAGGCTCCACGACCACTGCCCTGAAGCGTGGAGAGAGTCGGTGGGTGGCTGGAGGCTACTCTCACTTCCTGACCAATGCCGGCCACCAGCCTGGCAAGTTCATTACGCTGGAATTTAGATAGAGATCGGAGACGTTAGAAATGCCGCCGGCAGAGACGCAGCAAGCTACGTCTCTACGACGGGGCCGCCTCAATCAGGGGGTGTTGCGGCGTAGGG
Organism: Acidobacteriaceae bacterium; assembly: GCA_003136335.1. The sequence goes on from PLEA01000003.1 coordinate 2,803, forward strand.
GCGCCGCGGGCGAGAGCCACCCGCCAGTCTTCCAATGATTCGAGTAATGCGCGCACTACAATTCCGCCAAAATTCGCCGGACACGCCGCCAGATTCTTATGCGCTCGTTCCATCAACGAGGAAGCGCCCACGACATTCCCTGTCGAATGATGATGGAACGCGACCGCGGCCTGGATCAGGCCCTGGAGAAATCTCTTCTCCAAGCCGTGCGATTCCCGCCACACATCTTCCCAAACCTCGTGCGCGTCGTAGAACTCGCGCGCATTGAAAAGCCGAATCCCACGGTGATAGCCGTCAGCGTTCACTGTCATGGCTCAGAATACTACCGGCGAAAGGGGGGGCGGACACTTCTACCCGCGCTAGCTTTGTTCTTGATCTTGCTGTTGGTTTTGAGGGACTGCTGGTCTCGCGTCTGATTCGCTTCGATCACATGGACGCGCTCGTCTCCGACCGTCGAGAATACGAATCGGTTTCCATTACCGCTGGTTCTGACTGGCGCATTGTGGGAAAGGTTTTATGGTGGACAGGCAGAGCGAGATGATTCGCTCGCTATTAAATTAAGCCTTCACTGCTGGCCAGAATCCTTACGCGACCATCTTGCCCATGCCTTCACTGAAGTAAACCTGCTCCAGGACTCTCAGCCAATGTGCTAGCCCAGCTTCTTCGCCAGCAGTTCATTCACAATCTGCGGGCTGGCCTGGCCTTTGGAAGCTTTCATTATCTGACCGACGAAGAAGCCCAGCATGGTTTTCTTGCCGGCACGATACTGCTCAAGCTGTTTGGGATTAGCAGCGAGAACTTCGTCGATCATCTTCTCCAGCGCCGACGTGTCGGTAGACTGCTGCGGTCGCCCTTCTTCGTCGTAGACGACGGGGAAATCCTTACCGCGCTCGAAGCACAGGTCATAAAGATCCTTGAGCATCTTGCCGGAGATCGTGCCCGCCTCCACCAGATCGGCCGACGCCGCTACTCCCTGCATCGAGATCGGAGACTGCTCGATCTCGACGCCCTTGGCCTTGAGCCGTCCCATCAACTCGCTCTGCACTAGGTTGGCCACGCGCTTAGGATTTTTCGCTGCTTTCGCTGCCTCCTCGAACTGATCGGCCAGCGACTTCGATAACGTCAGCACCTCCGCGTCGTATTCGGTGATCCCGTAGTCATTCACCATGCGTGCGCGGCGCGCCTCGGGCAGTTCAGGCAATGCGCGGGCGATTTCGGCCCTCCACGTTTCGTCCACCACCAGCGGAAGCAGGTCCGGCTCCGGAAAATAGCGATAATCGTGCGCCTGCTCTTTGGAGCGCATGCTGTAAGTCTTGCCCTCGTTCGCGTTGTAGAGGCGTGTCTCCTGCGTGATTTTGCCGCCCGATTCGATCACTTCAATCTGCCGCCCGATTTCGTATTCCAGCGCTTCGCGGATAAAGCGGAAAGAATTCACATTCTTGATTTCGGCCTTGGTGCCGAATTCCTTCTGCCCACGAGGCCGCACGCTGACGTTGGCATCGCAGCGCAGTGAGCCTTCCTCCATGTTGCAGTCGCTGACGCCGGTGTAGAGGATGATTTCTTTCAGCCGCGCCAGGTATTGGTAAGCCTCGTCGGGCGAGGCAATGTCGGGCTCGCTGACAATTTCAATCAGCGGCACGCCGGTGCGATTGAGATCGATGGCCGTCTTCTCCGCCGCGTCCGGAAAGCCTTCGTGCAAGCTCTTGCCGGCATCTTCTTCGACGTGCACGCGCGTGATCCCGATTTTCTTCTTATTCCCCGCAGATAGAATCTCGATGAAGCCAAACTCAGCCAGCGGCTTGTCATACTGCGAAATCTGGTAGCCCTTGGGCAGGTC